>JANQQW010000019.1 GCA_028284885.1 Planctomycetaceae bacterium | reverse complement strand
ACTCGCTCGGCGCGGGGCCGCGTCATCTCGTTGAGGTAGACGCCGCGGAGCCCGTCCTCGGCGGCCAGCGAGGGTCGCGGCACCCGCTTCGACGCCGAGGCGAGCCGCTCGACCGTGCGGCGGGGGAGTTGACCGGTGTCGCCGCGGAGGGCACAGTCACGGCACTTCGGGTAGAACGCCGCCATGCGGGCGAAGTGGACCGACCGCGAGATCGGCTGCGTCTCCCCGGGGCAGACGTACTGCGTCCCCTCGTTCGAGAGCACGGTGAACCAGTCTCGCGACGTCGACTCGAGCGTCGAACGGCCAGTCACATCGCCCTCCTTGGACAAGACGGGACTCCTGACACACCCGACGATCGTTGCGGACGGCGAGCGGCCGGTGTCAGCCGGCCGGTTTCGCGTGATCACCGGTTCGAGCGTGGCCCCGACGTACGTGGCGTAACCGGGAGGCTGACACCTCCCGCTCGCCATGTCGCGAACCGACCATTCGCACGCGGCCCGGAACTCTACGACAACATCCGAAAGCCGACAACGTGAGTCGCACGCTGCACGCCTCGGCGTACCTCAAGAAGCCGGACGAACACGACCTGCCGGCGATGGTCGCCGTGCCGGGCGGCAGCCGGTTCCTGCAGCGGTCCGTGCTGGACGACCTGCGGCACCGTGTGCTGGGGGACGACGACGACGGGATGGGGGAGACGCGGTTCGAGGGCCGCGACGCCGACCTCGCCAGCGTGCTCGACGAGCTCTCCACCGTCTCGATGTGGGGCGACCGGCGGCTCGTCGTCGTCGAGGACGCGGACGACTTCGTCAGCCGGTTTCGCGGCGAGCTCGAGTCGTACCTCGACTCGCCGTCGCGGAAGAGCGTCCTCGTGCTGCTGTGCAAGTCGTGGAACAAGAGCACCCGGCTGCACAAGGCGCTCGCGAAGCAGGGGCTCGTCCTCACCTGCGACGACCTCCAGGGAGGGCAGTTGACCTCGTGGCTGACGGCGACCGCGAAGGAGGAGTACGGCCGGCAGCTCGCCCGGGACGCGGCCGCCCTGCTCGTCGAGTTCGCCGGCACGGAACTCGGGCTGCTCGACCAGGAGCTCGCCAAGCTCGCGGCCTTCGTGGGGGACCGACCGCGGATCGACGCGGACGACGTGCGAGCCGTGGTGGGTGGTTGGCGGGCCGAGACGACCTGGGCGATGCTGGACGCCGTGCAGGACGGCCGCGGCGGCGACGCCCTCGTGCAACTCGACAAGCTGCTCAACGCGAACGAGGCGCCGCAGAAGATCCTCGGCGGCCTGTCGTTCGTCTTCCGCCGGCTGGCGAAGGCCGTGCAACTCTCCGCACGACGTGTCCCGCTCGGCGAGTCGCTCAAGCAGGCCGGCATCCGCCGCCCGGCCGACGTCGACCGCGGCGAACGCTTCCTCCGCCGCATCGGCCGCGTGCGCGCGGAGCGGTTCCTCGAACGTCTCGCCGCCGCGGACGAGGGAATGAAGGGCGGCTCGAAGCTGCCCGACCGGACGCAACTCGAGCAACTGCTGATCGTCCTCGGCGGCCCCCCGGCGGCTCGCAGGTAAGAACGGCGACGCACCATCGGTGGTTGCACCCGACAGCAACGCATGGTGAACTGCAGACCACACATTCGTTCTACGAACTCGGGGCACTGGAGATGGCGACTCGCTTGATAGCGGCAGCCCTGCTGACGTTCGCTTTCGGTTGCGGAAGTGGGCCACCGCAAGAGGCCGGGGAGACAGAAGCTACGGGATTCGAGCCCCCAACCGGTCGCGTGGCAGAGTTGGTCAATCAACTCCAAGTTGGAGACCGGGAGGCTCGGTCTGGTGCAGCGATTGAGCTTGGAAAGATGGGACGCTCAGAGGAGGCGGCCATCCCGGCGTTGGTCGATTAGGCAGTGAAGGAGGATCCCGGCAGCCATACGGTCCATCCATCGTTGAATGCTGCGAAGGCGATCAAGCAGATCGACGCTGCCAAGGCTGTTCCGCTCTTTGCCGAACGACTCTCCGATGTGTCCAGTCGATTTTGGGCGGCAACGTTCCTTATGGAGATCGAGCCACCCTCCTTGGCAGAGCCGGCGATTCCGCAACTTGTTGAGGCCGTCCGTGCAGCGGAGTCATGCGAGACTGATGACGAGCGATGGGCATGCACACGCGCTGCGTCTGCGCTCGGCAGGATCGAACCAGATGGAATCGATGCCCTGGTCCGTCAGATGACACACGACTCGGTGGCGGTTCGTAGGTGCGCGATTGGCGGCGTACCTAGATTTTCGGGACGCGACGGCTTCCCGGCGGTTCCCGCTCTCTGCCGACTTCTCGATGACGAGGACGTCGGCGTGCGACAGGCAGCCGCGCACGCCATCGGCCAGGTAGGGGACGATCGTGCCATCCCGCTCTTGGAGGAAGCTCTGGCCCGCGAAACCGATCGCTCAACCAAGATCAACATACTCGGTGCATTGCAAAACCTGAGAAGACCGAGATAGAGCCGAGCTTCAAGCGTTACCGGTTGATGACGGGCACTCCTTGACCTTCGTCGCGGAGTCGCCTTCAATTCGCGTGTGGGCGACGTTGGTGAGACTCGCTCGACCGACCGCCCTGTCCTGCCGGAAGTCCCGTGAAGCGCATCCTGCTCAAGTCGAAGATCCACCGGGCCGTCGTCACCGAGGCCGACCTCCACTACGAGGGGAGCCTGACGATCGACTCGGAGTTGATGGAGATCGCGGACATCGTGCCGTTCGAGCAGGTGCAGATTTACAACGTCACCTCCGGCACGCGGCTGACGACGTACGCCATCGAGGGGGAGCCCGGCTCCGGGGTGCTCTGTGCGAACGGGGCGGCCGCGCACCTCGTCAACCCGGGCGACGTGGTCATCATCGCCACCTACGCCGAGTACGACGACGCCTCGACCGCCGGCCACGAGCCGCGGGTGCTGCTCGTCGACGAACGGAATCGACCGATTCCGGCCCCGGCGGCCGAATCCACCTGATCCGCCGCGGCGTCCGCCCGTTGGAGAAACGAGTGCGGTCGCACGGCCGGAAATCCGGTACGCTCGAACCGTCACGTCTTCTCCGCTCACCGGGACGCCTCCTCATGCGTACGCTCCTGTTCGCCGCCGCTCTGGGAACGACCTTCGTCGCCACGACCCGGGCCGACGAGCCTCCGGCACCGCCCGAGATCCGGCCCGCGGCCCAACCGGCCCAGCAGCGCGTGATCCGCGTCTCGTAGAAGACGACCTTCATCACCGAGCCGCTGACCGACGACGGCTTCGTCGACTACCTCGAGGCGATCAACCAGCGGCACTCGAAGGGAGTGACGACCGAGAACAACTTCGAGGTCGTGCTGCGACGGGTGATTGGCAACAACGAACTGCCCGAGGAGATCCGGCCGGACTACTATCGCCGCCTCGGCATCGATCCGCCGAAGCCCGACGGCGAGTTCTTCCAGAACCCGTTCGAGTTCGTCGAGTACACGAAGATGGACGCCGCGGCTCAGGACGAGTTCAACGAGTCGTACGAGGCGGCGCTCGGGGCTCCGTGGAAGGCGGCCGACCATCCCCGGCTGGCAAAGTGGCTCGAGGCGGAGGACGACCGGCTGGACCGCCTCGCCGAGGGGAGCAAGCGGCCGCACTACTACACGCCGTACGTCGTGTCGCCGGAGAACGAGGGTGCCTCCCGCATCATCGCGGTGCTGCTCCCCTCCGTGCAGTACACGAGGGAGTTTGCGCGAGCGTTCTCGATGCGGGCCATGCTGCGACTGGGGAACGGCGACGTGAAGGGAGCGTGGAACGACGCCCAGGCGATGCACCGGATCGCCCGGCACGTCGACGACGGCGGCACGCTCGTCGAGAAGCTCGTCGGCATCGCCATCGACGCGATGGCCCACCAGGTCGACGTGGCCGTGCTCCACTCGCCCGACACGAGCCCGGAGCATTTGAAGGCGTTCCTGGCCGACCTCGCGAAGCTGCCGCCGCTCGACCCGATGGCCGACACGTTCGACGAGACCGAGCGGTACGTCGGACTCGACGCGACGCAGTCGTTCGCCCGCCACGGACTCGAGGAGTTCAAGAAGTTCGGAGCGTTCAGCGGCGTCGGCGGGAGCACGTTGGGCACCTTGGCGAGCGCCTTACTCCGGGGAGCCGCGAACAACGGGGCGGCACCGCTGTCCGTCGACTGGAACGTGACGATGGAGCTGCTCAACGAACAGTACGACGACCTCGCCGCCATGGCACGGATCGAGAATCGCGAGAAGCGGGCCGAGAAGTTCGACGAGCTGGACGAGAAGCTGAAGGAACTGGCCACCGAGGCCAGGAACCCGTGGGCGCTGGCCCTCAAGCTCGCCGGCGGCGATCCCCGCAAGACGACGGGCAAGGTGATCGGGAACGTGCTCGTCTCGTTGCTGCTGCCAGCCGTTCGGCAGGCCGTCACCGCCGAGGACGTGGCGACCGCACGGCTCGACGTCACGCGACTCGCCTTCGCCCTCCGGGTTCACCACGCCGAGACCGGAGCGTTTCCAAAGTCGCTCGACGCACTCGTTCCGAAGTACGCGTCGAAGGTGCCGACCGACGCGATCACGGGGAAGCCGTTGCGGTACGAGCGGTCGAAAGACGGGTTCCTGCTCTACAGCGTGGGCCGCAACGGCCGGGACGACGGCGGCCGCGGCTACGACGACCGCCCGGAGCACGACCGGGAGTCGGACGACATCGCCATCCGGTTCCCGGCCGGCTGACGCCTCGAACCGGCAAGCTGCGCGCAGTTCGAGCCGTTCTCTCGGAGTGCGGACCGGCGACGCTTGACGGTCGTGTCGGGGGCTCGAACAATCAAAGGATGGTGATCGGTTCGCCGGTCGCCTCCCGCCTTCGATCCCTCCAGCCGTCGAAGTTGACCATGTCTCGCACCGCGTTGTTCCTTGCGCCACTGGCCCTCTTCGTGTCCTCCGCGACCGTGCGTGGGGAGGAACCGCTCGACTTCGGTCGGGACGTCCGGCCGATCCTGTCGGCCCACTGCTTCCACTGCCACGGGCCGGACGAGCAGGACCGCGAGGCGGAACTGCGACTCGACGTGCGGGCGTCGGCCCTCGACTCCGGGGCGATCGTCCCAGGCGACCTGGCGAACAGCGAGGTCGTCGCACGGATCACGTCGCAGGACCCGGACGTGGTGATGCCGCCGCCGTCGGTGAAGAAGCGGATGACACCCGCCGAGATCGCGACGCTGAAGAAGTGGATCAACGGCGGGGCCGAGTACGAGGCCCACTGGGCGTTCGTCACGCCGAAGAAGCCGGCCGTCCCGGAGGTGAAGCACGCCGACCGGGTGGTCAACCCGATCGACGCGTTCGTGCTGGCGGAGTTGGAGAAGCGGGGGCTCGGCCCGTCGCCCGAGGCGGACCGCGAGACGTTGATCCGCCGCGTCACGTTCGACCTGACCGGCCT
>JANQQW010000016.1 GCA_028284885.1 Planctomycetaceae bacterium | reverse complement strand
TGGCCGGTGCCGACGTAGACGCAGATGACGTCCCCGCCCTTCTGGTTCAGGATGGCATCGACGGCGGCGGCCGTCTTGCCGGTCTTGCGGTCGCCGATGATCAGTTCTCGCTGGCCACGGCCGACGGGCGTCATCGCGTCGACCGCCTTGATGCCGGTCTGGAGCGGCTCGGTCACCGGCTGTCGAGCGGCCACGCCGGGGGCGAGCACCTCGAGCGGGCGGCGGTCGTTGGCCGTGATCGGGCTGCCGCCGTCGAGCGGGTTGCCGAGCGGATCGACGACGCGGCCGATCAGCTCGTCGCCGACGGGAACCGAGAGGAGTCGCCCGAGGGTCTTGACCTCGTCACCCTCGTGGATGTCGAGGTAGTCGCCGAGGATGATGACGCCGACGGAGTGCTCTTCGAGGTTGAAGACCATCCCCTGGACGCCGTTGGGGAACTCGACCATCTCGCCCGTCATGGCGGTGGAGAGCCCGTGACAGCGGGCGATGCCGTCGCCCACCTCGAGCACCCGACCGACCTCGCGGGCATCGACCCGGCTGCCGAAGTTCTTGATCTCCTCGGTCAACACCGAGGCGATTTCGTTCGCGTTGATACTCACGATCCCACTCTCCTCGCGACCAGCTGTTCGCGGAGTTGAGACAGCCTCGCGCGGACGGAGGCGTCGTACACCTTGTCACCCACCTGGACGACCAGTCCGCCCATCAGGGCGGGGTCGATCTCGACTTCGACGATCGGCTCGAACGGGAGGGCCGCGTCGAGCGAACGGCAGATGTGCTCGTACCGTCCCTGGTCGATCGACTGGGCGGCGAAGACCTTCACGACCTGCCGGCCCATCCGCTCGTTGAACTTCACCCCCGCCTCGCGGGCGACGACCGGCAGCAGATAGGCCCGGTCGTGACTGACGAGGACCCGGAGCAGGTTGGCGAGCACTTCCGGGACACGCGGGGCGACGGCCCGTTCGACGAGCTGCATCTGCTCGTCCCGGCTGACCAGCCCCTCGACGACGAGCTCCCTGAGTTGCGGGTTCGGCTCGAAGACGTCCTCGACGAGCGACCGCAGGTCGGCGACCGCCCCGCCGACGTCGATGCCCGTCTGCTCGGCCGCGTCCAGGTAGGCGGTGACGTAACCCTGCGCGACGGCCCGGGAACCGGGGTCGTCGAGGACCGTTGAGTGTCTCGGGTTCGCGTCGTCCGCCATGGAACCTACCGAAAGTCACTCGGAGAGCGAGTCTCCGAAACCTCGCCTCATGAGACGTCGAGTCAGTTCACCGCGTCGGCGAACTGGACGAGAGCCTCGTCGGCGAGACGTTGTTCGTCGCCGTCGTTCATCTTCCGGCCGACGATCTGCTCGGCTGCGAAGACGATCTTGTCCACCAACTCGTTCTTGAGTTGTTCCTGTGCCTGCCGGCGGTCCTGCTCGATCTCGCCCTTCGCCTTCTCGACGAGTGCGGCGGCCTCCTCCTTGCCGGCGGTCACGGCCTCCTGCTTCATCTTGTCGGCGGCGGCCCGGGCCTCGGACCGCATCTCGCGAATCTCGTCCTCGACGGACTTGAGCCGCGCCTCGATGTCGGCACGCTCCTGGGCCGCCTTCTGGCGGTCGGCCTGAGCGGCCGCGATGTCACCGCGAATGTTCGACTCGCGTGTGTCGAGCCCGTCGACGATGGGGCCCCAGGCCGACTTCCAGAGCACGGCCAGCAACACGACGAACACGACCACGGACCACAGGGCCAGGTCGGCCGCCGGAGTCATGCTGACCCCGGCCTCCTCCTCGTCGTGCCCGTGTTCCTCGTCGTGTCCGTTCTCGCCGTCGGCAGAGTGTGGCTTCTCGCCTTCCTCGGCCGAGTGTTCGGCGGGAGAGTGGCCATCCTCCTCCGCGACGAGCGACGCCGGCACGGCGAGGGCGAGCAGGCCGAACACGGCCGCGAGAGACAGGAGTTTCGTGCGCACGGGCGGACCCTCCTTCGGACCAACCGAGAGGCGGGGACTAGCTGAAGCAGACGATGAGGGCGAAGAACGTGGCCCCTTCGATGAGGGCGGCCGCGATGATCATCGCCGTCTGGATCTGGCCGGCCACCTCGGGCTGCCGGGCCATGTTCTCCACCGCGGCGGAGCCGATGCGGCCGATGCCCCAGCCGGCACCGATCATGACGAGCCCGGCGGAGATGGCACCGGAGAACGAGATGAGGGCGCCCTCGCCGTCCTGGGCGAACGCCGGAGCCGACATCGCCACGAAGGCGGCCATCGTCATGTAGAAGAGGCGGTAGTACTTCACGAACTCGGTCTCCCCTGATTCAACTGGAGCAGCGTGTGATCCCGCGACGTCGTGCGGGTTTCGAGGTGTTCTCGGCGGGGGGAACGGTGGTTGGCCGCACGTTCGCCCCGGCAAAGCGATCGCATTCAAACAATCGACTGTGCGAAACTCAATGGTCACGACGAGGCGATTCCGAGAGTTCTCGAAAACGAAACCGCCGCCGTGCCGACTCAGTGTTCGTGCACCACGGACGCGATGAACAGCGTTGCGAGGAACGCGAAGATGTAGGACTGCAGGAAGGCGACGAACAGCTCGAGCAGGCTGATCGCCACCTGCCCGAAGATGCTCGCCGGCATGACGATCCAGTAGAGCGCCGGCACCTCCCCGAAGGAGAGGGCCGTGTGCGTCGTCTCGTTGACGGCGAACTGGTAGATGAACAGCAGGAACACGGCCAGCACGACGTGGCCCGCCATCATGTTGGCGAACAGACGGACGGCCAGCACGAAGTGCTTGATGAACATGCCGAAGACCTCGATCGCCCAGATGACGGGGACGAGGAAGCCCGGCACGCCGCTCGGGCAGAAGTTCCCGGCGAACTTCGCCGGGCCCATCTCGCTGACGCCGAACGCCACCACGGCGACGAACGTGCATACGGCGAGGGCGGCCGTCACGCTGATGTCGCCGGTCGGCGAGCCCAGCCACGGCACCATGCCCAGCAGGTTGCAGATCAGGATGTAGAAGAAGAGGGTCGCCACGAACGGCAGGTACTTGTCCGCCGGGTGGGGGCCCCCTTCGGCGTGCACGGCCGCCATCACCTCGTCCACCGGGCCGGAGCCGTGCTCGGCGAGCCGGTCCATCGCGGCCTCCGCGGCGTCGGCGGGCGGCTCGCTGGCCGTGGCGAGGTAGGCCCTGCCCGTGTGTGCGGGATCCGTGCCGTTCCACGGGCCGTCGGGGTCGTGGGCGTGCCCGTCCCCGTGGTCGTCGTGATGATGGCCGTGCCCGATGGTGGGCCGCACGACCTCGTTCCGGATGAACATCACGAGCGTTTCCCAGAAGTTCCAGAAACGCCCCTTCACCGGCTCGCCCGTTGCCACACGTCGGCTCAGGCCCCACATCACGAAACCGACGACCGCCGCCGCCACGACCTGCAGCACCATGAACTTCGTGACCTGGAAACCGAGGATGTTCGGCAGGTGGATGCCGAAGTGCCCGTGGTGTTCCCAGCCGATCTGCAACGTCGGCGAGGTCTCGAAGTAGGTAGAGTCCTTGACGTGGTCGAAGGGGCTGTGAGCCATGGTCTTTTCTGAATCCACCTCTTCCGAATCCGTCGAATCAGTTCGTGTCGGCCTTCGAGATCGCCTCGGCCGTGGCCGAACCGGACTCCCGTGCGGCGTCGCCGGCCAGACACCACGTCTCCACCGCGAGCGATGCGAGGTAGAAGACGAGCAGCCAGACCGTGAAGTTCCAAGTGCCGAACTCGTCCCGCGCCGTCTTCAACACGAGGAAGCCGCCCAGGACGACTCCCATTCGCAGCACCAAGCCGAGCACGATCTGCGCAACGGCCGGTGCGGCAGCACGGTACAGTCCGAGTGCGGCGAACACCAGCCAACCGGGCACGAGCGAGAGGGCGGCCGCCCAACTCGCCCCTTCGACGCCGGTCCGGCCGCCGAGTTGGTACGCCGGCCAGAGCACGACCAGCCAGAGCAGGACGATCGCCCCCGTCAGGATCGCACCGGCGTACCGGGCGCGTGCCGAAAGGCCGGGTGGCGAGGTCGGGCTCACCGTGTCGTCGGTCACGTGTCCTCTCCACCACTTGGCGGCGACCGCTTCCGCGCGTCGTCCGCCGCGATCTTCAACAGGTGCCACATCGCCAAGCTGAACCCGGCGATGCCACCCACGGCGACCATCCAAGGCCGCGTGCCCCACTGCTGGTCCAGCCAGTACCCCGCGAAGGGCGGCAGGGCCATCTCCAGCGAGACGGTGGTGAGCCGGTTCACCCACGTCATCGCCACCACCATCGGCGGGCGGTCGTCGCGTCGCGATGGCACGCCCACCTCCGGTTCGTTCTCGCTGACGCCCCATCTATCACCTGCAAGCCGGCTGGTCACAATGGCCTGCTCGATCGACCGGGAACATTCTCGGATCCGGGGATGCGTCGTCCGAGGAGCAGCGTGGTCGGTTCGGTGGTCGGACCGGCCCCGGTTGCTTGACACCCGCCGCCTACGCCGTGAGACTCAGTCTCAACAGGCCCGACGATGCTGCCAAGAAGAGAGCCGATGACCAGACCTGCCTTGATCCTGCTGCTCACAACCCTCACGGCCTTCTCGGGTTGTATCCCCTCCACGGCTTCGAGCAACGGCTCGGGCGAGGATGTTGGCGACGGACAGCTGTGGGTCGCCACCACCGGCCACATTGCCGATGCGCTGACACGAATCTCCGAAGGGACCGACGTCGAGATCAAGCTGCTGTGCGGACCCGGCATCGACCCGCACTCCTACGCCGCCAGCCCCGGCGACGTGCGGGCGATGACCGACGCCGACGCCGTCTTCTTCAACGGCTTCCACCTCGAGGCGAAGCTGCACGATCTCCTGCACGACGAGTTCGGCGAGAAGTCCTGGTCGATGGCGAGCGCGTTCCCGCAGGAGGCCCGTCTCGACTGGGTGGAGGAGGGAGAAGTCGATCCCGAGGCACCGTTCGACCCTCATGTCTGGAACCACCTGCCGGCCTGGTCGACGTGTGTCTCCAAGCTCGTCGAGCACCTCGCCGAGATCGACCCCGAGAACGCCGACACGTATCGAGTGAACGGCGAGGAGTACGTCGCCGAGATCGACGCGATGCACGTGTACGCGACCAATCGGTTCGCAGCCATCCCCAAGGAGAAACGCGTGCTCGTCAGCGCGCACGACGCCTTCAACTACTTCGCCAAGGTGTACGAGTTCGAGACCGTCGCCGTGCTGGGGGTGGGGAACGACGCCGAGGCGGACGTGAAGACGATGCGGGAGGTGGCCGCGACGGTGAGCGAACGCAAGGTGCCCGTCATCTTCCTCGAGACGATCACCAACTCGCAGGTGACCGAGGCGTTGCAGGAGGCGTGTGCGGCCCGCGACTGGCAGGTCGAGATCGCCGAGCAGCCGTTGTACTCGGACGACCTCGGCAGCGAGCCGCCCCACGACACGTTCCTCGGGGCGTTCAAGTCGAATGTCGATTTGATCGCCGACTCGCTGGGCGAGTCGGAGTGACGCGACAGCGCGAGCCCGACGTGCTAGCCTCGCCTGCGAGGGGGCCTCGAGCCGTTTCGCGTTTCGGACCGTGTTCAAGGTCGGTGTCGGGTTCCGTGGAAGTCGCGATCGAAACTCGGCAGTTGACGGTCGCCTACGGCGCTCAGCCGGCACTCTGGAACGTCGACGTCCGGATCCCGCTGCTGAAGATGACGGGCATCGTCGGTCCCAACGGGGCCGGCAAGAGCACGTTGCTGAAGGCGATCCTGGGCACCGTCCCGCGTCTCTCCGGAGAAGTCGTGCTCCACCGCGACGCCGGACGGAACGGCACGGCCGTCGGCTACGTCCCGCAACGCAACGCCGTCGACTGGGACTTCCCGATCACCGTCTTCGACCTGGTGACGATGGGAACCTACGGTCGGCTCCGGTGGTTCCAACGGCCCGGCAAGCGGGAACGCGAGGAGGCTCGCGAGGCACTCGCCCAGGTCCGCATGGAGGAGTTCGCCGACCGGCAGATCGGCGAGCTCTCGGGCGGGCAGCAGCAGCGCGTGTTCCTCGCCCGGGCCCTCGTGCAGCAGGCCAGCATCTACCTGATGGACGAGCCGTTCGCGAGCGTCGACGCGAAGACCGAGAACATGCTGATCGACGTCCTCCACCGCCTCCGTGACGAGGGGAACACGATCGTCCTCGTCCACCACGACCTGACGACCGTCGCCGACTACTTCGACCACGTGGTGCTGTTGAACCGCAAGCTCGTCGCGAGTGGTGCGACGGCGACCACGTTCACACCCGAGAACGTGGAGCACGCGTACGGAGTGGCCGGCCAACACCTGGTGCAGCGACACCCGTGAGCGAGTTCTGGAGCGACTACACCGTCCGCGTCGTGTTCGCCGGCAGCGCCATGGTCGGCGCGGTCAGCGGGGCGCTCGGCTGCTTCGCTTACCTGCGACGCCAAAGCCTGGTCGGCGACGTCGTCGCCCACTCGTCGCTGCTCGGCATCGTACTGGCGTTCTGGTCCGTCTACCTCGTCACGGGGGCGGGCGACAAGTCGCTGTACGTCCTGATCCCCGGTGCCGTCGCGGCCGGCCTGGCGTCCCTGCTGCTCACCCGGCTCGTCACCCGGAACTCGCGGATCAAGGAGGACGCCGGACTGGGGGTCATGCTGGCCGTCTTCTTCGGCACCGGGATGATGCTGCTGCGGTGGTTGCAGCGTGCCCAGCCCCCCGTCCCCGGACGGAGCGGCCTGGACGACTACCTGTTCGGCATGGCGGCGGCGACGACGAGCAAGGACCTCTGGATGATCGGCTCGCTCGGCGCAGCGGCGATCCTCACCATGCTCGTCAACTGGTCTCGCCTGAAGGTGCTCGCCTTCGACCCCGAGTACGCGGCCGGGATCGGCCTGCCCGTGCGTTGGCTGGAGGTCCTGCTGCTCAGCCTGATGGTCGTCGGCATCGTGATCGGACTGCAGATCGCGGGCGTCGTGCTGATGATCTCGTTGCTGGTCGCCCCGGCTGCCTCGGCGCGGCAGTGGACGTCCCGCCTGGGCCGCATGGTCACGCTGGCCTCCGTCCTAGGGGCTGCGTGTGCGTCGGGCGGCGCGCTGATCAGCGCGACGTCGCGGAACCTGCCGACGGGACCGGCAATCGTGGTCCTCGTCACACTGACGTTCGTCGTCTCGATCCTCTTCGCCCCGAACCGCGGCCTTCTCTTCCGGAGGCGTCATCTTGCCGACTGAACTCTGGACGCTCGCCATCGCCACCGTCACGTCGGTGACGTGCGCCCTCTGCGGCAGCCTGCTGCTCGTCGCGCGGAAGTCGATGGTCAGCGAGGGGCTCAGTCACGCCGTGCTCCCGGGACTCGTGCTCGCCTTCGTGCTGGTGCGGGACTACAACTCGCCGTGGCTCATCCTGTCCGCGGCCGCCAGCGGCATGGTGATGGTCTGGCTGACGCAGCTCGTCCAGCGGTCGGGACTCGTCGACGACGACGCCGGGCTCGGCATCGTGTTCGCCGGCATGTTCAGCGTCGGGATCCTGCTGGTCACCGCGAACCTCCGCAACACGCACTTCCACGCCGACTGCATCGTCGACGGCAACCTCGCCCTCGCGCCGCTCGACCGGCTCGAGATCGGCGGAACGGACTGGGGTCCGCGATCCTGGGTGGTCATGTGCGTGATGCTGTTCGTCGTCACGACGTTCGTGGTCGTCGCGTTCAAGGAACTCCGCGCCGGCATCTTCGACCCGACGCTCGCTCGGCGGTTCGGGCTCCGTCCGGCCCTGCTGCAGTTCGTCTGGCTGGGGATCGTCTCGACCACGACGGTGGCCGCGTTCAACGTCGCCGGCTCGATCCTGATCGTCGCCCTGATGATCGCCCCGCCCGCGGCCGCCTGCCTGCTGACCGACCGGCTCGACCGACTGATGGTCGTCGCCTCGCTGGTCGCGGTCGCCGGCTCGATCGGCGGCTTTCAGGTCGCCGTCCTGATCGACGTCTCGCCGACCGGGCCGATCGCCTCGTTCGCAGGTCTGCTGTTCCTGCTCGTGTTCGCGTTCGCCCCGCGTCGGGGGCTCGTGGCCAAGTGGTGGGAACGCGTGCAGCACCGGGCGGAGATCGGCGAACTGCTCGTGCTGGAGATGGTCTCGACCGGCGGCCGTGAAGCAGTCGACACGATCGTCGCCCCGCCGGCCGAACGCGTCCGCACGATCGCCAGGCTGATGGCGGGCGGACACCTCCACGAGTCGAACGGCGAACTCCAGGTCACTCCGGCTGGTGAGGAACGACTTGCGGCGGCGCTGCGGTAGACGGAGGAGAGTCGTTGCGCGCCGCCGTCGGCAGGCGGCGTCCGCGCACGAAGACACCTCGCCGGGACGGTCGAAAAGTCCGCGGCGAGGTGCGAGGGGGGACTCTTGCGGCCGCCGACGAGGGGACGCCGGCGACCACGACGTTCAGCGGGCCTTCACGGTGATCTTCTTAGACACCGCGCTCGCGGCCTTCGGCACGACGAGTTGCAGTACGCCGTCCGACAGAGTCGCGTCGATCCGGTCACGGTCCACCTCGTGGCCCAGACGGAACGAGCGGACGTAGTCGCCGACCGCGTACTCGCGACGTTGGAACTTGCGGTCCCCTTCGACCGCAGGCTCGTCGAGTTCGACGTGAGCGTGGACGGTCAGTTCGTCCGCCTCGACCGTCACGTCGATCCGGTCCTCGGCCGCGCCCGGCACGTCGAGCCAGACGACGATCTCGCCGCCCCGGTCGACGACGTCGGCATGCGGTCGGAACGTCCGACGGCTTGCCGACTCGCCACGGCACTCGGTGGTCTCACAGGCGGTCTGTTCGGTCTCGTTCTTCGCCAGCGTGTTCTCCATGACGTTCTCCTTGTTCGTTGGTCGTTCGCGGGAGTCGTTCGGCGGTCAGACGCGACGCACGGAGACGCGACGCGGCTTCTGCTCTTCCGGGCGGTGCAGCGTCAGCGTCAGCACGCCCCGTTCGTAGACCGCCTCGGCCGTGTTGCCGTCCACCTCGAACGGCAGCCGCACGACGCGCTCGAACGCGCCGACCGGCCGTTCCCGGCGGACCCACGACTCGCCCTCGCCGGGTGTCGTGCTCTCACGTTCGCCGCGAATCGTCACGACGTCGCGCTCGACCGAGACGTCGAGCTTCTCGACGTCGAGCCCCGGCAACTCGGCGGTCAGCACGGCGCTGTGTTCGCCGCCGACCACGTTGACCGCGGGCCCGGCCGGCAGTTGGAAGGGCGTCCGTCCGAACGCCCGGTTGACCTGCTCCGCCACGTCGTTGAGTTCCTGCCAGGGATTGAAGGTTCGCAAAGCGTTCATTTCTGCCTCCGTTGAGACGTACCGACATCGCGGCCGAGAGACACGCTCTCTCGACGGTTCACTCGAGTACGCTGATTGGTTGGGATTCTCGCCCCACCGAGAGGGCCGGCGGGCAATCGTTTGTGGCCTGTAAGCCAAGCAAGCACCGTGCCAATATGACGCATCGATGGTTGAGGTCAGTCGCAACGATATTTGATGTCGAGCGTTACGGCAGGCTCGGGCAGCCCGTCTCCAGATTGGCAGACAACACGCAGCTGCCATCCTGGCATGGCTGCGGGTGTGTCATATTGGCATGTTGAACTCTCCGGATCGCGTTGACGCTTGGAGTTCGGCAGGCCGCGAGCCTCTGAGTCACAAGGCGGGACACGGGTGGTTCGGAATGCCGAAGAGACCGACCGAGGGGGCCGTTCTGAATTCTCGCCGAGCCCATGGAGGGGGTTGGCTCGGGCGGTCGCGCACGCGACCACACCCGAAACTCCACGGAGGGAGGCCCTGATGACGACACGCTTCGCCGGCTCGAGTTCCATCGACGAACGACGCCGACGCCGGCTCGCGACCGACGCCGAGGTCGAGGCAGCCGACCCGCCCGGCGACACGATCGCAGAGGCGACCGCGGACTCGCCGGCCGAACGTGACGAGCCGGAGCGTCCCGACTTCGCCTGTGCTTGGATTCCGGGCAAGGCGTGGCAGACGTGGCTGCTGTTCGCCGCGGCCGTCCTTCTCGTCGTCGGGCTGTTCGAGGCCGGTCGCGCGGTCGACCGAGCCCCCGACTTCTACGGCCGGGAGTTGTCCGCCCTGCTGAGCCTCGAGTCCGGACGACTGCTCCGAACGACGGGCAGCCTGCTGTTGCTGCTCGCCGGGCAACTCGCGCTGGTGATCTGGTCCGCGCGGACCCGGAGCACGCGGGACTTCTCGGGCCGGTACGACGTCTGGGTCTGGACGGCTGCCGCCTGGTTCGTGTTCGCCTTCGCGCACCAGACAGAGGCCCACCGGGCGTGGAGCGAGGTGGCCTCGCTCGTCTGGGAGCCGGACTTTTGGAACAAGACGATCCTGAGCTGGTTCGCCCCGACGGTCGCGGCCGGCGGCGTGTTGTGGACGTCCGCCCGTGCCGACGCCCGTCGCTGTCGCTCCGCGTGGACACTGATGACCCTCGCCCCGCTGGCGTGGATCGCCTCGGGCCTGCTCGCCCTCGGCATCGGATCACGCTGGCTCGCCCCGTGGCAGGATCTGCTCGTCCACGGGACCGCCCTCACCGGCCACCTCGCCGGCTTCGGTGCGATGCTGCTCCACGCCCGCTACGTCACCTACGTCTGCAACGACCCGCCGGTCAAACGTCGATCGACCCGTCGGGACGACGCTGCCTTCAGCGACGATCTGGGCGAAGCGGACGCTCAAGAACCGGCCGAGGAGGCGCAGCCGTCGGAGAGTAAGGCCGCACCGCGGAAGAAGCCGACGCGGAAACGCACTCCCGCTCGCAAGAAGCCGGAACCAGAGTCGGTCCCCCAGCCGGCCGAGGAGGTCGTCGTCGAGGACCAAGCCGCCGAGCCGGAACCGGTGACCAAGCCCGCGGCGGAACCGGCCGTCGTCGAGCAGGAGGCGGCCCCGGCCACGCTGCCGATGCCGGACGACGACGAAGCGGACGGTCCGCCGCCGGAGATGCTCCGCGGCCTCAGCAAGCGTCAGAAGAAGCGTGTCCGCAGGGAGTGGCGGGAACGTCAGCGGGAACTCGCCGACGCCGCCTGATCACATTCCCGCACGAAGCGCTTCCAGGTGTCGCACGAAGTGCTCCTCCAGCACCTCGGCATACGTGTCGGGGTGCTGTTCGAGCACCGAGCGGACGGCCGGGCCGAACTCGGCGTGCGTCAGCGTCGAGCCGAACGTGCAGTGCAGGATCTGCCGGCCGGGCTGGGTGAAGCCCTTCCCCTCGGGCACGTCCTCCCAGCGTTCCAGGTACAGCCGTTCGAGTTCGACGACGTCGGAGACCTCGTTCTCCGGCGGGGCCGAGTCGAGCGTGGCGGAGACGTGGTACGTCGCCTTGTCGGTCTCGTACCGCTCGCGGGCGAACGTGACGAGGCGACGGAACAGCGACTCGTCGTGCCGGGCGACGACGCGGACCGCCTCGAGGTAGCTCGTACCGGCGGTCTTCACGTGGAAGCGGCCCTCCGTCGTCCGCGCCAGCACGGCGTACATGGAGAGCTTGTCCGATCCCGAGTGCAGGCTGAGCTTGTACGGACCGAGCGCCTCCGCGATGGCGGCGTGGTCCTCGAGCGACTTCTCGAGCGCCGCGACGTCTCCCTTGTAGTCGACGCCCTTCTCCAGTTCGCCGATGAACCGCGGGGCCAGACTGACGAGCTTCATGCCGCGGGACAGGCACTGGTCGGCGACGATGTAGTGCTCGGCGAGCGTCGTCGGCTGGTCGGTCTCGTCGACGCTGAGTTCGATCTCGTGGTCCCGGCCGAGCCGCTCGTGGACCTGTTGGATGTGCACGGCGAGTCCGAGCGCGTTGTTGAGGGCGCGACCGTACTTCACTGCGCACCGCTTGCAGGCCTCCTCGTCGAAGGTGATCTTCGTGCCGTTCGGCAGTTCGACCGTCCTGCCGAGGTAGGAGTCGTACCAGGAGATCTGCTCGCGGACCTTGCCGAACGCCTCGTCGAGCGTCGCGGCGTCGTAGCCGTCGGACTTCTCGTCGACGTGGTCGCTGGGGTCGATGGTGAAGAAGGTGAACCCGGCCTCGGCCGTCACGTCGACGTCCTCGGGCGTCTTCAGGTGGTCGGCGTCGGCTCCCACCTTGCCGGTCCAGCCGGCCGCCTTCACCCCGTTCATGGCGTCGGCCATCACGCCGGGCGGAGTTCGCTCGGTGCGGGTCATCTCGCGAATCGACTGCTGCGGAAAGATCGGCTCGATCGAGCCGCCCGCTTTGAGCATGGCGCGAACGTGACCGGGCGTGGCGAGACCGATGCGGTCGCCGAAACCGAAGCTGGGAGCGAGGCCGAGAGGCGTGCAGTGCGTCATGGTGTCGTTCTCGATGTCGTGCGGCCGAGGTCTCGGCTCGAAACCGCCGAGCCGCACGGGCCGCGAGTTGGTGATTCGTGTGGATCAGACGTCGGCGAAGAACTCGGCGACCGGTGACGTGAAGCCTGGCAGGAACGGGACGTCCTTCAGTTCCTCCGACTCGGCGTGCCGCTGCGAGGTCGTGTCCGAACGATGCCGTTCGACCCACCGCCCCTCGGGATCGACGATCCACACCTCGTCGACGCCGGCCGCGAGGTACTCGGCCACCTTCGCGAGCACGTCCGGCCAACGGTCCGAAGGTGACAGGACCTCGACGCAGAGTTCGGGGGCCCGGCTGTCGAACTTCGTCTTCGGCACCCCGTCCGGGATTCGTCCGTGGGAGACGTAGCCCACGTCCGCCCCGCGAACCGTGTCGGGGTCGAACTCCGTCTGGACGGCCGAGTCGTTCGTGAAGGCGACGCCGAGTTGAGTCGACCTCGTCCACAGCCTCAGGGCGAAGTACACGTTCCCGCAAACGACGCCGTGCCGCACTCCGGGTGGTGACATCTCGACGATCTCCCCCCGCACCAACTCGGACGGTCCGTCCGAGGGCGTCGCCAAGTACTCGTCAGCGGTCAGCAGGGTCTTCGTGGCCATGAGTCGATGATAACGCCCCGTGGTACGGCCGTCTCGCTGCGGCTTCGTGTCGAGAACGTTCCGCTCAGCGGAAGAGCCGCTCGAACGACTCGATCGTCAGCCGGGCCGCCTCGTCGGGGTCGGGGATCGGGAAACACTCGGCGGAAGCGTAGCCGTCGTACTTGACGTCGCGAAGAGCCTGGGCGATCGGCTCGTACTCCATGTGCCCCGCCCCGGCCGGCTGGCGGTTCGAGTCGACGAAGTGCACGTGACCGACGTGCTTCCCGCCGGCGCGAAGGGCGGCCGCGAGGTCGGCCTCCTCGATGTTCATGTGGAACAGGTCCGCCAGCAGTTTCACGTTGTCGGTGTCGAGCCCGGTCAGCAGATCGACGCCCGCCTCGACCGTCGTCACGAGGTTCGTCTCGTACCGGTTCAGCGGCTCGTAGATCAGCGGCACCCGGTACTGCCGCGCGTGCTCGCCCAGTTCGACGAGCGCCTCGCCGAGCAGGCCGAGGGCCGTCGGCTCGTCGACCTCGCTGCCCCACCGCCCCTGCATGGAACCGATGATGGCCGGCGCGCCGAACGGGCCGCCGTAGTCGATCATCGAGCGGATGAAGTCCTTTGCCTTCTCGCGAACGGACTCGCTCGGATCCACGAGCGACAGCTTGTGGATGACCATTCCGGCCCCGGTGCCGACGGCCGCGAGCCCGAGCTCGTGCTCCTCGAGCAGTGACTTGATGTCACTCGACGGCACGGCCTCCGGAGCCGGGGCGAAGAGCTCGACGGCGTCGAACCCGAGCCGCTTCGCCTTGGAACACGCAGCGGGGAAATCGTCCCAGAAGACGAACGGGCCCCCACGCGCCTCGTCGACGATGGAGATGGTGACGGCAGACTTGATCATGGTTGTCGGAACTGGGGAATGGGGAGTGAGAACTGGGAACTGGGGATTGGAGAGTGGGACGTGAATCGGGAACTGCAATTCCCAGTTCCAAGTCCCCAGCTCCCAATCACCCGTTCTTCAAGTCACCTCGATGACCGCCTTCACCACGCCCGTCTCCGGTCGCGTGAACGACTCGAACTCCTTGACGACGTCCTCGAAGCCGCAGCGGTGGGTGATCCAGGGGTTAGTGTCGATCGTCCCGTCCTCGATCAGCCCGATGATGCGGGTGAAGTCTCGCGGGAGGGCGTTGCGGCTGCCGCGGATGTCGAGTTCCGGCTTGTGCAGCAGCGGGTGCGGGAAGCTGATCTCGGCGGCCGTGATGCCGACGTAGACCAGCGTGCCGGTGTGGGCACAGTAGGTGAGGGCGTTCGACATGCTGCCGTTGTGGCCGGTCGCGTCGATGACGACGGCGTAGCGGTCGCCATCGGTGATCCGCAGCATCTCGTCCCGTTCGCTGCCGTCCCCCTTGAAGACGATCGTGTGCTCGATGCCGTAGGTCTCGCGGACGAAGTCGAGCCGGCTCTCGACCATGTCCATCACGGTGATCGTCGCCCCGGTCAGGCGGGTGAACTCGAGCGTCGCGAGACCGATCGGGCCGGCCCCGATGATGAGGACGTGGTCGTCCTTCTCGATGGTACCGCGGTCGGTCGCGTGGCAGCCGATGGCGAGTGTCTCGACGAGCGCGAGTTGCTCGTAGCTCAGCTTCTCCGAGACGTGTAGCTTGTCGGCCCGGATGAGGAACCGCTCGCAGAGGCCGCCGTCGACCATCACCCCGATGACCTCGAGGTGCTCGCAGCAGTTCGGGTTCCCCTTCCGCGAGGCGTAGGAGTCCACGCGGTTCATGTACGGCTCGACGCTGCAGCGGTCGCCGACGGAGACGTTCTCGACCCCGTCCCCCACGGCCAGCACCTCGACGCCGAGCTCGTGCCCGGGAATCCGCGGGTACTGGAAGAAGGGCATCTTGCCGAGATACCCGCCAAGGTCCGTCCCGCAGACCCCCATGCGGTGCGTCGCGACGAGCGCCTGCCCGGGCCCGGGCTCACCGGGATCGTCGACGTCGACGTGCGCGATGTGTTTCGGTTCTTCGAATCGGATGGCTTTCATGGCGTCGTTCTGCGAAGGGGTGAAATTGGAACCACGAAGTACACGAAACACACGAAAGGGTTCCGTCGTTGGAACCACGAATCACACGAATCGCACGAATGAGTTAGAGGCCAGCGACTGAAGAATCTGATTCGTTGGATTCGTGTGATTCGTGGTTGCCCCTGGCCTTCCTTTCGTGTGTTTCGTGTAGTTCGTGGTTCCAAATCAGTCGACCGCCACGGTCGGCACCTCGGAGTTCTCCGGGAGGCACTCGACGTAGAACCAGTTGTGGATCGGCTCGAGGATGGCGAGCGTCTCCTTGAGCAGTGTCTCGTCGATCGGCTCGTTCGACCACTCGACCCACTGGGCCACGCGGTTGGGGTTGGCGGACCCGGTGACGCAGGTGGCGAAGGCGGGGTTGGCGATGCTGTACTGCAGGGCGAGCTTGGCGATGTCGCTGCCGGCGTCGGCACAGTGCTTCGCCGCCTTGGCGGCCACCTCGCGGACGAAGGGTGTCGCCTTGTGCCACTCGGGGAGCGGGGCGCTCGTCAGCAGGCGGGCCGAGAACGGGGCGGCGTTCATCAGGCCGACCCCCTGCTCCTCGCACGGCGGCACCAGCGAGAGAGCCATGTCGTTCTGCAGCGTGTAGTGGTTGTACGTCAGCAGGCAGTCGATCTCGGCGTTCGCGAGGACGTACTCGAACGTCTTCATCGGGTAGCCGCTGACGCCGACGAAGCGGACCTTCCCCTTCTCGATCTCGCGGCGGATGGCGGGGATCGTCTCCTCGACGATCTGGCTCATCTCCACGAACTCGAGGTCGTGGCAGAGGACGATGTCGAGGTGGTCGACCCGCATCCGCTCGAGCGAGAGGTCGATGCTCTCCTCGACCCGCTTGGCGGAGAAGTCGAAGTGCTTCGGCGCGTACCGGCCGAGCTTCGTGCAGAGGTAGTACGAGTCGCGGGGGATGTCCGGCAGCACGTGGCCCAGCAGCACCTCGCTCTGCCCGCGGCCGTAGTACGGTGACGTGTCGATCAGGTTCATGCCGGAGTCGATCGCCACGTTCACGCTGCGAAGCGCCTCCGCGACGTCGACGTTGCGGAACTCCCCGCCGAGCGACGAGGCTCCGTAGGTGAGCAGGGTGAGATCGATGCCGGTCTTGCCGAGTGGTCGCGTCTCCAAGGTCCACGGTCCTCGCGGGTTCGGGTCACGCAGAGCATCGCCGCCACGGTCACGCAGGACAAGGCACCACCGGTCGAGGCGTTTCCACGGGGCCGAAGAGTTCGAGCGACGCGAGACGGCCGTCACCACGGCCGCGTCGCGTGCGACGTGGCCCCTGGGGCGGACGAGCGGTGACCAGCCTGCTAACTTCGACTGTATCACGACGGCCTCGGCGGCAGCTCACCGAGCCACGACGAACGACGGGGCCCCGGATGAACGACGACGACACGCTCCCCGCACTTCAGGACGACGAGCACTGGGCTCGGGCCATCGTCGAGGCAGCCCCGGCCGGCATGATCATGATCGACGGCCGGGGCCGGATCGTCCTCGCGAACCGGGTCGTCGAGACCCTGTTCGGCTTCGAGCCGGCGGAACTCGTCGGCCAACCGGTCGAGACGCTCGTCCCCCTGGCGCACCGCGAGGCGCACCCCGGCCACGTGGCCGAGTTCTTCCGCTCGGCGGTCCCCGTGCACCTCGGTTTCGGCCGTGACCTGGTCGCGGAAGACCGGCACGGACGACCGTTTCCCGTCGACGTCGCGCTGACGCCCATCGAGACGAGCCGCGGGCCGTGTGCACTGGCGACGATCGTCGACCTCACCGAACGGAAGCGGGTGGAGCGGGAGCTGACGGCCGCCCGGCTCGTGCAGCAGGCGATGCTGCCGCTGCAGACTCCCGACCACCCGCACGTGGAGGTGGCCGGGCGATGCGTCCCGGCCGTGGAGGCGGGTGGCGACTTCTTCGACTACTGGCACCTGCCCGACGACCGCCTCGGAGCGTGCATCGGCGACGCCAGCGGCCACGGCTTCGGAGCGGCACTCGTCGTCGCCTCGGCGCGGTCGTACCTCCGGGCCACCGTCCGCGTGCAGGAGCGGATCGACCACCTGTTGTCGTGCACCAACGAACTCCTCCTGGAAGACCTGCCGGAGGAGCGGTTCGTCACGCTGTTCGTCGTCGAGGTGGATCCGCGAGCAGGCCAGTTGACCTACTGCGGAGCCGGCCACCAGGCGTACGTCTTCGGGCCGGACGGGCGACTCCGCGAGACGCTTGGCAGTTCTGGCCCCCCGCTCGGTTGGTTCCCGTCGCCGGAGTACGAGATCAGAACGACCTCGTTCGACGTCGGCGACACCGTCCTGCTGACGACGGACGGGGTCGAGGAGGCCCACGGCCCGTCGGACTCGCTGTTCACCCGGCCGCGCGTCTTCGAGTTCGTCGAGTCCCACGCGACGCTGGCCCCGGCCGAGTTGGTCGACGGCCTGCTGGCCGAGGTCGAGACGTTTCGCGGACCGCTCGACCCGTCCGACGACACGACCGTCGTCGTGCTCAAGCGGACGGCCTAGGCGGCTCGACCACACGGCACTCTCCGTGACGACACCTCCCGCGGACCGCTCGTCCGCCGCAGAGTGAACCGGCATCGGCAGCGCATTGGATCTCGACGCCGTCTCCGACGACAATCAGCCCGATCTGAACGCGCGGACATTCGGGCGAACGAAACGTGGCCGACGACTTCGAGTACGACTTCTTCATCAGCCGCACGGGGAAGGACTCCGCGATCGCGTTACGGATCGCCGCCGTTCTCGAGAGCGAGGGGCTTCGCTTCCTGCTGCAAGACGTCGATTTCGTCCCTACGACGGAAATCGTCGAACGGATGGAGGCCGGGATGAACCGGGCCCGGTGCACAATCTCGGTCCTCTCGCCGGAGTACTTCGATTCGCCGTACACCAAGTCGGAACTCCGTGCCGCCTTCGACCGCGATCCGGATGGGACGAAGGGGACGTTGGTTCTGATACGTGCCCGCGAGTTCGAGATCCCCTACCCGTACAAGTCACGGGTCTGGATCGACTTCGTCGACGTCGATGAGGCCGCGGAACGCACCCTGCTTCTTCGACTGATCGGGAAGTTGCGCGACCGCGGCGTCTTGGCAGTGCCCGTCCCGCCTGCCAGCGGTTTCGCGATCAGCAACCTGCCGCAGCGGAACGAGAACTTCACCGGGCGACGGGAACTGCTGGAGCGGCTGCACTCGGCGCTGCACGCGGAGGGCGCGGCGGCGGTGACGCAGGCGGTGCACGGTCTCGGGGGGGTCGGGAAGACGCAGTTGGCGCTCGAGTACGCGCACGCGTTCGGCAACGAGTACGACCTGCGGTGGTGGATCGAGTCGGAGACGCAGCCGGAGACGGGGTTCGCGGCCCTCGCCCCGCGGCTCGGGTTGGAGTTCCCGGAGGGGACGGATCAGCGGATCGTCGTGGCGGCCGTGCGGGACTGGCTGGAGTCGCACGACCGGTGGTTACTCGTGTTCGACAACGTCGAGCAGCCGGAGGCGATCGCGGAGTTGCGGCCGCGGTCGGGGGGTGGGCACGTCGTCGTCACGTCGCGGCA
>JANQQW010000365.1 GCA_028284885.1 Planctomycetaceae bacterium | reverse complement strand
CTCGGACGCACGGCGAGTCGTCAACACCACGAAGAAAACCGCCCCACGGGATCGTGGGGCGGTCGGTTCGAGGTCGGGAGGACGTCAGGCTGTGACGATCAGGGGAACGCGGTGCCTGCGGTCACGAACGTGGGGCCGGGATTCACGAAGATGTTGCCCGGGTTCACGAGGTTCGTGATGGTGTCGAACGTCGGGATTGCCGCGATCCCGAGACCACCGCCTCCGATGTTCTGGTTCGCGTTGAGGAGGGTGGTGGTGACCGATCCGGTAATCGGGAAGGTGTTGTTGTCGAGACCGGACGGAGCCGTGTCGTAGACGCGGACGATCATGAAGCTGTGGCGGTTGGCCGGCTTGATCGTCACGCCACTGACGGTGTCGGTGTTCGTGAAGAGACCGTTCTCGGTGCGCCCGGCGAGCGAACCGCCGAGGCCGATCGTGCTGATCGCGAACGAGACACCGGTGTTCGGGTTCGAGCCCGAAGGCACCTCGCCGGCGACCGGCGGATCGACGCCGGCGAAGTTGAAGCCGAGAGCGAGGTCGAGCTCGCCGAGCGGATCGGCGTAGAGGAGGTCGACGTTCGGGCCGGCCGTGATGTTGTCGATGGACGTCCCCGGGTTCTGGGAGACGACGTTCACGATGTTGAGGTCGTTGCCCTCGTTGCCGCCGAAGGTGTTGCCGGAGACGGCTGCGATCATGCGAGTGTTCGTTCCGACCGAGAGCACCATGCCGTCCGCCGCGTTGGAGGGCAGGCCGTTGTTCGTGATCGTGTTGCCGAACACGTTGAAGCGTGCCGTGACGAAGCGGAAGTCCGCGACGTTTCGGATGTCGGAGTAGAGGCCGCTCGTCACGTCGGTCTGGGCCACCTGCAGCGGTGCTGCACCGGCGTCCGGGCTGAGGAACGTGTTCGCGATGACCGGCAAGTCGTTGGCGTCGCCGCCGGCGGCGACCGGTGAGAGCGTCTGCAGGTAGACCCCTTGGAGGCCGTTGCCGGAGATCACGTTGCCCGTCCCGGCGACGTTCGAACCGATGTTGAACACCGAGGCGTTGTTGATGTCCGTGACGAGCCCCTCGAAGCCGATCCCGGTGTTGTTCGACAGGGTCGAGCGAACCATGGTGAGGTTGACGCTGGACAGGAGCGAGGTCGTCACCTGCACGCCGTCGCTGCCGTTGTTGGACGAGGTCGTCGAGTCGATGTTCACGGTGTCGGTCCCGGCGACCGAGAACGTCGTGAGGACTCCACCGACGTTGCCCGTGTCCGAGTGGGCGGTCACGATGTCGATTCCCTGGTCGCCGTTTCCGGTGATCGTCACGTCCTGGCCGGTGCCGGCCCCGCCGATGTTGACGGTGTTTCCACCGAACCGCTCGACGTTTACGCCCGGTATGCTGGCGGACTCGCCTCCGGTGAGTCGGAACTCCATGCCGTCGCCTCCGGAACCGGAGATGTCCGTGCCCTGGATGGTGTAGAAGTTGACCGTCGGGTTGTTGCCGTTGACCGTCGGTGTGGAGGCGTTGGCCACCTGGATGCCGTCTCCACCACTGCCGGAGATCGTCGTCCGCTGCGAGACGCCCGAGATCACGATGTTGTGCCAGCTCTGGTCGGCGGCGGACAGGTTGATCCCGTCTGCTCCGTTGCCGGTGAAGGTGTCGCCGTCGAACACGGAGGCACTGGTTGTCGGGCTGGCGGCGTTGAACGTGAAGGGGTCGCCCACGGCGGAGTTGGCCGAGCTGGTGATCCGAAGACCGTGCCGCGTGTTCGAGGCGAACGTGTTCTGCTCGTTCGTGAACACGAAGATGGAGTCTCCGGTCAGGTCGACGCCGACGCCGTCGAGAGCGTTGCCGCTGAAGGTGTTGCCCTGGAAGGTGACCCGGCTGACCTGGTTGCCGCCGGAGCCCTGCACCCGCATGCCGTGCCCGGCGTTTCCGGTCGAGGTGTTGCCGGTGCCGACGCCGCCGACGCTGGCGGTCAGGACGGACTGTCCGGAACGTTCGAAGTAGATGCCGTCGCCGACGGGCCCGGTGGTGGCCGCGTTGTCGGTCGTGCCGCTGACCGTGTTGTTCCGGATGTCGGCGTTGACGACCGACGACCCTTGGGCGATCACGCCGAAGCCGGCGTCGACGTCGCCCGTCGAGGTGTTCGCCGAGTTGACGCCGACGTTGACGTTGAGCGTGCTGTTCACACCGGAGCCGACGGCGCGGACGCCCATGTTGCCGTTCCCGCTGAACGTGTTTCCGTCGACGTTCGCGGTGAGCGTCGTGGCCGCTCCGGCGGCGAGCCCCCCGGTGGCCTCGAGCTGGATGCCGCTGCCGGTGTTGTTGCTGAAAGTGTTGTTGGTCGCGTTGACGGTCGAGACCCCGCCCGCGGTGGACGTGACCAACAGACCGGTCCCGTTGCCGGTGAACGTGCTGGAGTCGACGAGTGCGGGCGAGCCGGTGGTGGCGTTGACCAGCTGGATGCCGGTGGTCAGGCCGGTGAAGGTGTTGTTGTTGAGGTTGTAGCCGGCGATGTTCGAGCCCGAGATGCCGACGCCGGTGCCGGTGAACGAGAAGCCGGAGACCTCGTTGTTGTTGGCGAGGACGACGGTGTTCCCGCCGAGGACGTTGGTCAGCGTGACGGTGCCGGTCCGCTGGTCCGGCAAGGTGAAGGTGCCTCGCGACTGCGTGGTCACGAGGTGAGAACGCGTTGCCGCGAGCAGCCGCTGTGTGTTCGCCAGCGTGATCTCGCCGTTCGTGCTGAGGGTACCCGGCAGGACGCGGATGATGTCGGCGTTCGGGTTGTTGACGAAGGCGTTCTGGCCGAACGGGTTCTCGAAGGTGCCGTCGCCGCCGCCGCTCCGCGAGGGGTCGATGTGGATGACGAAGAACGGGTCGCCGTCGGCCGGGTTGACGGCCGCGACCGACTCCGACCGGACCCGTGTCTCGACCGGAATGCGGTACTGCCGACTGACCGGTCGGGCGAGTTGGTCGACGCTGTCCCGCCCACGGAAGAACCCGTCGCTCCACCAGGTGGAGGGAGCGCCGGACGGGAGCGTCAGGGCGACCGTGCCGAACACGTTCGTGTCGAAGATGCTGTCGTCGCTGACCTGGAGTCCGACTTGGACGTTCCGGTTGACGTGGGCCTCGGCGCGGAAGCGGAACCCGCCCGAGTCCTGCCCGTCGTCGGTCTCGATGTAGTAGCCGCCGAAGTAGGCGTTGACGTTCGGCAGACCGGGGATCGGGCCGCCGATCTCCGCGTCGAACCCGTCGTACTGGAACTCGGACATCGCCGAGCTGGCGAAGACGATCTGGTTGGCGGAGAAGGTCGGAGTGCCGGACGCGATCGAGGCGAGGTCCCGGGACTGGTCGCCGAGGCCGAAGTAGCCGTTGGCTCGCAACTCGAGGTACGGGAGCACGAACTCCGCGCTGACGCCGAGCCGGGAGTGGGTCTCCTCGAGCGAGACGGCGTCGACCCAGCCGGAGACGCCGGCGACGGCGGGGCCGAGCACGCGGCGGTAGCCGATGCCGAAGTTGCCGCCGTACACGTCGTCCTCGTGGCCGCCGAAGATTCGGCCGTCGAAGAAGACGAGATCGACGTACGGGTCGATGTGGAGCGGGTGGAAGACGTTGACGTACGTCTGCCCGTCCTGGAACCCGACGCCGTCACCGAACTCGGAGTACAGGCGGTACCGGGTGCCGAACGGGTCCGACGGGTTGGACTGCTGCATGGCCGTCTGGTCGACGACGTAGCCGCCGGGCGCCGCCCCCTGGACCCACGGGGCTGGCACCTGCGCCTCGGCCGAGTTCCAACTCGCCCCGAGGCACACCAACAACGCGATCAGTCCCGTGACCGTTCTGAGTCTCATGGTTGCTCACCGCCATGTCGTGAGTGAAACCCTACCGGTTGTGCCGGTTGGGCAGTCATCGGTCTGTTTCGGCACGGTGAGGATTGGGAGTTGAGTGCTTTCGGCGCGGATTGTTCGGATTGCGACGATCACACCGACTTTGCGGGTCGTCCCGGTTGTATGGCCTGAGTCGGACGCCGTCCTCAAGCCGCGAGATCCGCCGCAAACCAAGTCACGAAAACGACAAACGCAGCCGAGCAGGGCTCGGCGGGGTTGTGTTCGCGGCTGGAATCGGGTTGGGCTCGCCAACCCGCAGGAAGACCGTCTCGGCGGTCAGAAGCGGATCCCGGCCCGGCCGATGAAGCCGTCGCTGATCCCGAAGTCGGACCTGGTGTCGCGGAGGAAGTCGGTCTCGCGGCCGAGGACCCATCCCCCCTCGACGAACATGTTGACGTAGCCGTTGCTGAACGCGTAGCCGATCAGGATGCGGTAGTCCTCCACTTCGAACTTGTCGTTCATGCGGGTGCCGATGCCGGCGTTCGACCCGGTCTCGACTTGGTACGCCTCGACGTGGTACGCCGCACGGGCGTAGATCCAGCTGGCCGAGCTGCCCCCGCGACTGAGGAAGTAGGAGACGCGGGCCTCGGGGACGGTGGCGTGGATCTCGAAGCGGTTGTTCGGCTTCCAGATGGCTCCCGCGTACGGGATGAACCGGTCGTTGACGCGGTCCCAGTACCCGACGCCGCCGACGAGGGTCAAAGACTGGCTGGAGCGGTAGGTGAGGTAGGCCCGGCCGTCCCAGTTGTAGGCGTCGGACTTCAGGTGGGCGTCGAAGTCGGTGTTGATCGACGGGTTGAAGCCGGCGACGAAGCCCCAGGGGCCGAGGTCGGGTCGCGTGCGGTACTCGAAGTCCCAGCCGAAGCGGAACACCTTGCTGGGCAGGCCGAAGCTGGGTCGGCCGGCCGCTCCGGGGGGGCCGTCCCAGAACCGCTGCCCGAACTGCTGGGTGACGGTGAACAGGCCGCCCGCGACGTTGACGGACGTGTACGCGGCCGCGACGTCGTACTCGATCACGCCGAAGCTGCCGCCGCCGGGGGAGTCGATGCTCTCCGTCGGGATCACGCCGACGGTGCCGTCGAACTGCCAACCCGGACGCGGTGGGCCGAAGTCGTAGAGTCCGAACGGGAACTCCGTTCCGGGCACCGAGAACGCCGCTGGGGGCACCGCCCCGCCACCCGGCAGGAAGGGGTCGCCGATCGGCTGCGGACCACCGCCGAACGGGTTCATCCCGGTCACCCCGCCACCCTCGTAGGTCGGTGGCTGGTAGACCGGCTGATAGCCCGTCGGGTCGTTGTAGACGGGGGCCGGCGACTGGCCGCGAACGACCACCGGCGGCGCGGTGGCACGAAAGACGTCGTCGACGTCTCGGGGCGCGAGCGGCGAACCGGCCAGAGCGGTTGCGCAGAGAAGGTAGACGTTCACGTCCGAACCTTCCGTGTCGAGAGTTGGGTCGAGTGGCGCCGAGGGGCGGGGGAACCTGACGCCGAGGAAGTGCAGCTAGCGGGGCGAGCGTGATAGTCGAGACCGCGGATCCGAGTCAACGCCGATCTCGCCGCGGAGCGGGCCCGCTTGCCGGAACGGGGGCCCGACGGCAGAATCGTCCCGTGCATTTCTGTTCCCCATTCCGGAGTTCGTCGTGTCCGACAACCAGAAGCGTGGTTTCACGCTGATCGAACTGCTCGTCGTGATCGCGATCATCGCGATCCTGATCGCCCTGCTGCTCCCGGCCGTCCAGCAGGCCCGCGAAGCGGCCCGTCGCTCGGCCTGCAAGAGCAACCTCAAGCAGATCGGCGTCGCCCTGCACAACTACCACGACGCCCACAGCACCCTCCCGCCCGGGTACATCGTCCGGGCCGGGGCCAACGCGGCGAACCACAAGTTCTTCGACCGCGACAACCACACCGGGCCGTGGACCGTTCAGATCCTCCCCTTCGTCGAGCAGACACCGCTGTACGAGAACTTTCGTTTCGACCAGGGGATCGGCTCGACGGCGAACCAGAACGTCATCTCCACGGAACTCTCCGTCTACAAGTGCCCCAGCGACGCCTACTCGGACACGCCGTTTCTCGCCGACCAGAACGCCGGCACGCAGCACGGGGACGCCGGGGACCGCTACCACGGGCTCCGCGGCGCCCGCGGCAGCTACGGCATCAACGTCAACCCCGGCGCCGCCTCGGGGAGTCCCACCAACGAGAGCTACCACACCAAGGGCAACTGCCGCGGCATCGCCGGCGTGAACCTCGTGTTCAAGTTCAAGGACGTCACCGACGGACTCTCCAACACCATCGCCGTCGAGGAGCTGAGGTCCGGACTGGTCCCCTCGGACATGCGGGGTGTGTGGGGACTCCCGGCGATCGGCTCCAACGCACTCGCCTGGCACGCGGGCGGCAACGCGTTGGCCCCCAACCTCTGCCTCGAGCACGCCGACGACCTCGAGTTCATCGACCCGTCCCTCGACCCGTGCATGGCGGGGCACGAGGACTGGGCGCACGGCAACGGCCAGGTCCCCACGCGAAGCCTGCACACCGGCGGCGTCCAGGTCACGATGTGCGACGGAGCCGTCCGCTTCATCAGCAACAACGTCGACACGGCCGTCTGGCGTGCCACCCACACCAAGGGAGGCCGCGAAACGGAGACGCTGTCGAACCAGTGACGACCGTCACCCCTCGAAGAACGCCTCGCGGCGGGCGCGGTCGTAGCGGCGTCGCCACTCGGGGCTGCCGTCGTCCGGGACCAGCCGCGTGTCGACGCCCGGCTCGAAGTACGGCATCTTGCCGTCGCGGGCGTTCTTCAGCATGAAGTTCACGCGGCCCGTGTTCGCCGTCCAGAGTCGGCGGCCGTCCGGCCACGTCGTCTCGATCAACCGCTCCGGCTCCGGGCGCGACGCCGGCTTCTCCACCCGGTACGTCTCGACCGCATTCCAGTCGATCGCGTGTCCGAGGCCGGGGGCTTCGGGGATCGCGGCCGTTCCCTCCTTCACCACGATCGGGTCGGCCAGCAGGTCGTGCTCGTAGAGTTGGTGACAGTTCACCGCCGGCCAGGTGGCGGACGTGAGCACCGCACCGAAGTGCAGCGACCAGGCGGCCGTGATGCCGGTGCCGACGAGCTGCAGCCAGAACGGCATCTTCATCTGCCCCGCGAACCGCCCCTGCTGCAGCACTCGCGACGCCCCGCCCCCGACGACGAAGCCGTCGCAGCAGCCGCTCTTCGCCACGACGGCCGGCGGCGGGTTGCCGTAGTGCATGGCGACCGGGACACGCGGCGTCGCCTTCCGGATGGCGAGGTTCCCGGCCACGTCCTTCTGGAAGATGGGCGTCTCCCAGATGTGAATCTGCGGCGCCTCGGCGAGTTCCTTCAGGATCGGGATCCCGCGGTCGGCGTCGAGCAGCGTGTCGTTGAAGTCGAAGGCGATGTGGAACGACTCCGGCAGCGCGTTCCGCACGGCGGCGATCTGCGCCCGCACGTCGAACCACGGCCGCCCCTTCGTCTTGTAGGCCGTGTACCCGGCGGCGAGGGCCGTCTTGCACTCGCTGACCATGTCCTCGGTCGAGGTGTCGATGTTCCACCAGGCGACCGGCGTCCGGTCGTGCACGCGGTGGCCCAGCAGCCGGTGCACGGGCACGTCGTTCGACTTGGCGACGGCGTCGAAGAGCGCCGTCTGCAGGCCGGCGCCCAGCGAGTCGTCCCACATCGCCTCGACCGGGTTCTTCCGGAGCACCCGCTGCACGTCGCGGTCGTCGGTGACGCCCCACGAGTAGTACAGCATCGACTCGCCGTGCCCCTTCACGCCGTTCGAGAGCTCGACGGTCGTCACCTCCGAGTACCGCCAGTGCGGGATCTCGCGGTCCATGTTCCGGGCCGGCACCTCGCGGAACGGCACCCGAACGGTCGTCCGCTCGACGGACTTCACCGCGAGCCCCCGACCCGCCGGCGCGGCCTTCGAGCCCCGCCGCGTGCCTGCCCAGACTCCGGCCGCGAGCGTCGCGACCGCCGTTCTTCGGTCGACGGCAACGGTCATGTTCTGCACCTGGCTTCTCACAGGGATGGGGCCCCGGGACGTCACGCTTGGTCGCCGGTGCCGAAGGTCATGTCGTAGAACGTCTCCGCAAGGTGCGACCAGGCATTCCACTCGTACTCCGCGAACCGTTGCAAGCCCGCGAGCGGCCCCGGCTCTTCGTCCTCGCGGTCGAGCAGCGCCTGGTACACGTCGAGGAGCCGGTCGACGGAGTGCCCGATCGAGAACTTCTCGGCGGTCGCGAAGGCCGCGTCTCGGAGTCGTTCGCGTCGTTCCGGAACACGATCGTGGACCCACTGCAGCGCGGCAGCGAACGCCTCGACGTCCTCCTCGGCGATCAGCCGTCCGTTTCGTTCGTCCTCGACGACGTCCTCCACGCCGGAGGCCTTCACGGCGACGACCGGCACGCGGGCGGCCATCGCCTCGGTGACGACCATCCCCTGCGTCTCGCTCTGCGAGGCGAACGCGAAGGCGTCCATCGCGTGGTAGGCGTCGACGACGTCCCGCCCCTCCATTCGGCCGGGGAGACGAACTCGGTCGGCGACGCCGGCCCGGTCGAACTCCTGCTCCATCGTCCGCCGGGACTCGCCCTCGCCCACGACGAACGCGTGCGCGGACGCGTTCGCCCGCAGGAACCGCGCCACGCCCCGGGCGAGGAACGGCATGTTCTTCTCCGGCGAGAGACGACCGAGATGCCCAACGACGAAGGCGTCCGCGGGGAGGCCGAGGCGTTCCCGCATCGCCCGGCTGTCGCCCTCGCGAAAGCGGTCGACGTCGACGCCGGTCGGGATCACCTCGATCGGCGGCTCGACCCCCTCGTCCCGCAGCATCCGCTCGATCGCCGTGCTCGGGGCGACGATCGTCGAGCAGAGCTGGCAGTACCCACGGGAAAGCCGGAGGAACACGTCCCGAGCCGCCTCGGGTACCTTCACCATCGTCTTCAGGTACACGTCGTACCGCGAGTGGTACGTGTACACGAGCGGCACGTTCCAGACCGCCGCCCCCCGGTGGGCCGTCAGGCCGAGCAGAAACGGATGGTGCGAGTGAACGAGGTCCGGACGAAAGTCGCGAAACGTGCTGTGCAGTCCCCCGGGGATCGGGACCGGCAACGAGTACTTGTCCTTGAACGCCCGTGGGATGGCCGGGATGCGGACGACGTGCTCCTCGTCGGGGTCGTCCGGTTCGTCCTCCGCAGACGGGCAGACGACGAGCACCTCGTGCCCCCGCTCGCGCAGTCGGCTGGAGAAGGTCTGGATGCTGCGCGTGATCCCGCCGACGAGGGGCGTGTAGACGTTGGTCAGCATCAGGATCCGCACGGCCGCCTCCGAAGCAGTCGGGGGAACCGGAAGTCCACAGCGACTACCCGGCGATCATCTTGTACAAGCCGAACAGGATCACGCCCCCGCCGGCGACGAGCCGGACGATCGTGAGCGCCTTCCCCGTCCCCCCCTCGACCACGTTGCCCCTCTTGTCCCGCGAGACGCCGGACTGCAGTTCGTACAGGCCGTACGCGAGAATCCCGCCCCCCAGCACGAGGGCCCCGAGGCCGAGGACCATCGGGTTCTCGTCCAACCAGTTGTTGATCTCCTCGTTGCGACCCTGGGCGAGTAGCGAGTACAGCACCGACATGGCAGACCTCGTCGTGGGGTTCGGTACCCTGCTGGCAACCGCCTGAAGGCGTCGGTCTCCCCGCGGGATTCCAGCAGGTCGAGCGCTGACCGAGTCTTCACCTTGCCACAACGTCTGGAACGAGACCAGTCGGCCGTTCCGAAATCCCGCACGCCCGGCCTGACACTCTCGCCCCCGTCTCCCGAGAGTTACCGCGGGCCGCGTGGGAGATGTTCGACGAGGTACCGGGCGATGAGCATCCGCACGTGGACCAGCGTGCCGGGCCCCTCGGAAAGACCGTGGTCGCGGTTCGGGTAGACCATGTAGTCGAACGGCTTCCCGAGTTCGACCAGCCGGTCGACGAGGCCTTCGATGATCTCGATGTGCGTGTTCGTCTCGCCGGAGCCGGTGATCATCAGCAGGTCGCCCTTCAGCCCCTCGGCGAAGTGGATCGGAGCCGACCGGCGGTAGCCCTCCGGGTTCACCTTCCGGTCCCTCATGTACATCTCCTGGAACGACGCGTAGTAGAGGTGCGGCTGCGGCTTGGGCACGACCGCGATCCCGACGTGGTACAGCTCCGGCTTGCGGAACAACGCGTTCAGCGTGTTCGACCCGCCACCACTCCACCCCCAGATTGCGACTCGCGACAGGTCGACGAACGGCTTCGTCCGACCGAGCTCCCTCAGCCCCCGGGCCTGGTCCTCGGTGGAGAGCGGCCCCAGGCTCCCGAAGACCGACCGCCGCCACGCGGCTCCCTTCGGCGCCGGGGTCCCCCGGTTGTCGATCGAGACGACGGCGTACCCGAGATCGGCGACGACGCGGTGGAACAGGCTCTGCCCCGCGTTCCACTGGTCGAGCACCGTCTGCGCGTGCGGCTCGCCGTAGACGTAGACCAGCAGCGGGTACTTCTTCGACGGATCGAAGTCCCGCGGCTTCATCAGCCACGCGTCCAGCGAGACGCCCTCCTCGATCTCGAGTTGCAGCCACTCGGTCGGATGGGCGACGAGGTGCTTCTCGGCCTGCTCGCGAAGCTCCGCGTTCTCCTCGAGAACACACACGACGCGGTGCCCCTCGACCTCGACGAGTTCGACCCGCGGCGGCGTGTCGAACGACGACCAGGTGTGGAGGGCCCACTTCCGGTCGGGCGAGAACCGGTATTCGTGCGTGCCGGTCGCGTCGGGCGGCGTGATCCGTTCGAGTGTCCCCGAGCCGTCGAGCGGCACGCGGTACAGGAACCGCTGCGTCGCGTTGTCGGGCGAGGCGTAGAAGTAGAACGAGCCCCCCGCCTCGTCGACGACGGCCCGGTCGATCACGTCGTACTCGCCCGGCGTCAGCAGCAGCGGCTCGCCGCCGTCGCGTGAGTGCACGTAGGCGTGCCGCCAGCCGTCCTTCTCGCTGACGACGAGGAACGTCTTGCCGTCGCGTAGCCACTCGATGCCGAGGTTCTTCTCCTGACTGGAGACCGTCCAGGCGTCGTCTTCCTCCTCGTACAGGCTCCGCACGTCTCCCGAGTCGACGTCGAACACGAGAAACTCGCGACGGTCACGGAAGCGACTCCACTTCTCGACGAGTGCCTCGCCCGAGTTCGCCGCCCAGCCGACCTGCCCGAGCCAGAAACCCTCGGGCGGCGCTTCGATCGGCAGCCACTTCGTCGTCTGCGTCTCGACGTCGACCACGCCGACGCGAAGCGACTCGATCTTCTCTCCCACCCGGGCGAACCGCCGGTTCCGAACGGTGGGATACGACGGGTCCGTCGGCTCCAGACTCGCCCGCACCCGCATGTCGGTCTCGTCCGACTCGACGAACACGATCCGCTTGCCGTCCGGACTCCAGACCGGGTTGCGATGCCAGACGTCCCGCTCGGGCGGGGGGTCGGTCAGCCGCGTGTGCTCGTCCGACTGGAGGTCGCGGACTAAGAGGTTCCGCCCGTGCACCTCGACACGCCGCGTTCCGTCCGGCGAGACGTCGTCACGCCGACGCGGGGCCGGCTTCTCGCCCGGCGGCAACACGGTCCGTTCGCCGGAGGGAACGTCGTACCGCACTCGCACCAGCCGCCCGGTCTCCGCGTCCCGCTCCCACACCAGGCAGCCGGAACCGTCCGCCAGCCACTCGCCCCGGAACGGCCGGCCGCGGACCTCCCGCGTCTCGTAGATCGCCCGCATCCGCTTGGCCGCCTCCGCCTGCCAGGCCGAGTCGTCCGCAGGTTGGGCGTGGAGTTCGCCGAGCATGACAGCCCCTGTGAGGAACATGGCGGCCGCGAGACCGGTCGTCGACTGGAACACTTCGTACGCCCTCACCGTGGTGTTGAACCAACCCCGACGTCTCCGAAGAAGCGTACTCCTTCCCCCACCTCCACTGCCACGCACACGATTGCAGTCACGGCCAGACGCAAAGGCGAACCGACGTGCCGCCGGTCGCCCGGCGTTCGCGTGCTTGCCCCGCTTCGCAGTCGAAGCAGGCCACCCCGCCGAGGTCTCCCATGACTTCGCGGAAAAGCACGAGGCCCTCCGGGAAATCGCCAAACTGAACCTCCCGTCCCTCGTCATCGTGAACGAGGCCGACTTCGTTGGCCTCGCCGAGTCTCGCTTCCTCCAGGTTGAGTCCACGACCACGACCACGACCACGACCACGTCCGGGGCGGCCGACCGCGCTCGGCCGATCGGTACGGGCACGGCGTCGTTGACCGTCGAGTGACCGAGCGGTAGCGTCGCCGCGGTCTGGTTCCAAAGGTTGTCCAAGCATGCTTCGACTCGCTGCCGTCCTTGCGTTCCTCGTCGCGTCCCCGGCGGATGCCCGAGAACCGTTCGTGTCCCTCGAGACCGCACCCAGGCAGATCGCGCTCAGTCGCGACGGTCGCTACCTCGCCGTCATCGTCGAGGGCGACAAGCGAGACCGTCCGTTCGAGATGAAGGTCTGGGACACGCGGTCCGGGCAGGAGATCGGGTCGAGTGCCCCCGCGGACGACACGACGAAGGTTCGTCGGGTGAACTTCTCGTCGACCGAGGACGTGCTGTTGGTCGTCTCCCACCTGAGTCGCTACGGCGTGTTCCACCTCCCGGACTGGAAGGAACTTCACCGGGAGTCGCTCGACGGCATCGGACAGAAGCTGAGCATGATCCGCCTGGGCCCGGACGGGACGTGGATTCTCCGCGTGATGAACCACAACGTGGTCACGATCTCCGAGGCCACGACCGGCAAGGTGATTCGTTCCGGCAAGGTCGAGATCGACCGGCTCCTCACACTCAACCCGGACGACCTGTGCATCAGCCCCGACGGCAGGTACTTCGGCACCTACACGTTCGACAACGGGGCCGAGGTCTGGGACGCGACGACCATGAAACGGGTCGTCCAGTACCCGGCACCCGTCAACAGGAACGAGGACGGCCGCGCCACGTCGAACAGCCAGGGGTTCCGGGACATGGCGTTCGTCCCGGGCCAGCGGCAGGTGGTGATCCGCGACAGCCGGGGGCTCCACCTGTTCGCGTTCGACAGCCAGGAGTCCCTTCGCACGGTCCGCGTGGAAGGGCTCGAGATCACGGGATTCCTCGAGGACGGTCGCATCTGCGTCATCGGCGACGACTTCGTCGACCTGCGAACGGGCAAGAAACTCGCCGTGCTGCCGAAGATGCCCTCGAAACTCGGGGGCGAACGGGCCTGGCAGAAGTCGTGCCTGAGTGCCGACGGCAGCACCTGGGCCGCCGTTTACGACAATCAGGACGTGCGCCTCTTCCAGACCAAGGAGTTCCTGGAGACTTGGCGAGCGAAACAAGACGCCAAGAAGCCGAAACCCAAGCCGCCGAGGCGACCCGATCCGGGCCCGAAGCCGAAGCCCGGCCCCAAGCCGTCGGGCGGCAAGGTGAACGGCAAGCCGATCGGACACTGGTTCCAACAGTTGCAGGCCGGCGAGTGGGAGAAGCGCAAGTCGGCCATGGAAGCGCTGGCGAAGTTCGGCAAGAAGCCGGTGCCGAAACTGACCGAGATGCTGAAGCACGAGCACTTCAGCCGCCGCCTTCGCGCGGCCCAGGCGTTGGGCGTCATCGGCCCCGCCGCCAAGGACGCCGTCCCGGCTCTCGAGAAGCTGCTCGAGGACCCGAACGAACGCGTTCAGAAGTCCGCACGCGAGGCCT
>JANQQW010000364.1 GCA_028284885.1 Planctomycetaceae bacterium | reverse complement strand
CGCCGCCAAGGACGCCGTCCCGGCTCTCGAGAAGCTGCTCGAGGACCCGAACGAACGCGTTCAGAAGTCCGCACGCGAGGCCTTGGCGAAGATCCGGGGCGACGAGTAGCCACTCGCCGGGCGGCTGGGCCGGTAGCGGAGCAGTCGCCTCGCGTGTCGGCGTGGAAAGCGGCCTCGCGTCGTCGCCGCACTCGACGCGTCGGCCAAGCACGACTCTTCGGACACAACGGACGACTCGACCATGAGACCCTTCTGCACGCTCCTTCTCTGTTCGGCGGTCGTCCGTCCTGTCGATGCACAGGAGTTGTTCGCCAGAGTCGAGTCCCCGGTCGTGCGGATGGAGTTGAGCCGTGACGGCCAGTACTTCGCCGTCGTCTCGAATGCGAGCACCAAGGTGCTGCGAGTGTGGGACACGAAGACGGAGCAGGAGATCGGCAGCCTTCGGGAAGCGTTCCTGTTCGGGTTCTCGCCGACAGCGGACCGGTTCGTCGCCGGCTACTTTCACTCGAACTTCAAGATCGCGACGGGGGTGTTTCGACTTCCGAACTGCGAGGAGGTTCTGAAGCAGGACCTCGGCAGGACGGGTCCCAACGCCATCGCCGTCGGTCCGGACGGGAAGTGGTACGCCCAAGTCGTCGGCCACCGAAGTGTGTCGTTCGTCGAAATCGCGACCGGGAAGGTGATCCGAGCCGGAGAGATCGACCTCGACCGCCGCTACGGCGGCGGCCCGACGCACTTGGTCGTCAGCTCCGACGGCAAGTTCCTCGCGACGTACGAGTACGCCAGCGGCACCGACGTCTGGGACGCCACGACGCTGGAGCGAGTCGCTCGTTTCCCGGCCGCGGTCGCACGACGCGACGACGGCTCGATCTCGTCGAACTACCAGGGATTCGAGGATCTGGCGTTCGTCCCGGGGAAGAGGCAACTGGTGATCCGCGACCGCGAGGGAGTGCAGCATCTCGACTTCGACAAGCAGGAGCCGATTCGCATCTTCAAGGTAAGGGCCCAGCACATCGGCGGGTTCCTGAAGGGCGGACGAGTCTGCGTGGTCGGGGACGAGTTCCTCGATCTCGAGACCGGCAGGAAGACCACCATGCTGCCCCCGCTCCCCAACTCGGCCGGCACGAGGGGGAGGGCGTTGCGAACGTGCGTCAGTGCGGACGGCAGCACGCTGGTGGGCGTGTACCACTACAGGCAGGCTCATCTCTTCGACGCCGAGAAGCTCGTCGCGGCGTGGGAGGAGGATCAGAAGAGGCCAGTCGAGTCCAAGCCGGGCCCGAAGCCGAAACCTGGTCCCAAGCCGTCGGGCGGCAAGGTGAACGGCAAGCCGATCGGACACTGGTTCCAGCAGTTGCAGGCCGGCGAGTGGGAGAAGCGCAAGGCGGCCATGGAAGCGCTGGCGAAGTTCGGCAAGAAGCCGGTGCCGAAGCTGACCGAGCTGCTGAAGCACGAGCACTTCAGCCGCCGCCTTCGCGCGGCCCAGGCCCTGGGCGTCATCGGCCCCGCCGCCAAGGACGCCGTCCCGGCTCTCGAGAAGCTGCTCGAGGACCCGAACGAACGCGTTCAGAAGTCCGCACGCGAGGCCT
>JANQQW010000361.1 GCA_028284885.1 Planctomycetaceae bacterium | reverse complement strand
ACGAGGTCGATCTGCTCGGCGGACCGGCCCGTCCGTTCGAGGTAGCGGAGCGTCTCGTCGTCGACCGGGAAGAAGCCCATGGTGGCACCGTACTCGGGGGCCATGTTGGCGAGCGTGGCCCGGTCGGGCAGGGACATTCCGTCGAGCCCGCTGCCGAAGAACTCGACGAACTTGCCGACGACGCCGTGCTCGCGGAGCATCTGCGTGACTGTGAGCACGAGGTCGGTGGCGGTGGCCCCCTCGGGGAGCTTGCCGCTGAGCTCGAAGCCGACGACGTCCGGGACGAGCATGTAGATGGGCTGGCCGAGCATGACGGCCTCCGCCTCGATGCCCCCCACGCCCCAGCCGACGACGCCGAGGCCGTTGATCATGGTGGTGTGGCTGTCAGTGCCGACGAGGCTGTCCGGGTAGGCGACGCCGTCGGTGACGAGCACGCCCGAGGCGAGGTACTCGAGGTTCACCTGGTGGACGATGCCGGTGGCGGGCGGGACGACGCCGAAGTTGTCGAACGCCTGCTGACCCCACTTCAGGAACTCGTACCGCTCGTTGTTCCGCTCGAACTCGCGTTCCACGTTGAACTGCAGGGCGAGCTTCGTGGCGAACTGGTCGACCTGGACGGAGTGGTCGACGACGAGGTCGCACTGGACGAGCGGGTTGATCTTCTTCGGGTCGCCCCCCATGCGGACCATGGCGGAACGGAGGGCGGCGAGATCGACCACGGCCGGAACGCCGGTGAAGTCCTGCAGGACGACGCGGCCCGGCTTGAACGGGATTTCGGGGCGGTCGGAGTCGTTCGGCTGCCACTCGGCGAGGGCCCGCACGTCCTCCTCGTTGACGACGAACCCGTCGACGTTCCGCAGGCAGGACTCGAGCAGCACGCGGATGGAGTACGGCAGCGTGGGGACGTCGCCGATGCCGTCCTCGACCAGTTTGCCGAGGCGGTGGATCTCGAACTCGCCGGCCGCGGTGGTCAGCTTGGCGGCAGCGCCGAAGGGGTTGGTCATCGTGGTCTCCAAGGGTGCGTTGGCCCGTCCGCGGAGTGGGCGATTCGCCGAACTCGCAACGTTCGGCGGGACCGAGAGCCGTGTGGAAACGGGACGGTCGTCTTCTCGTGGGGGGCGGACTGGGAGCGCGTCAGACCTGTGTTCTACCAGTCGAGAGCCGGGAATCCAATCGGCACGGTCGATGCGGCTCCCTCGCCGCGCAAGGCGAACGGCGACGCCCGCGGGGGACGTCGCCGTTCGGTGTCGTGGAACAGGGGCTGGAGTCGCCCGTGCACTCAGTTGCTGACCGTGTTCGTCTCGCCGCCGTCGCGTGTGGCGGTGTTCTGGTAGACGGTGAAGTTGACGTTCTCCGAGACGAACCTGACGGCTCCGTCACCCATGACGAACTGGGCCCCGCCGGTGTGGTTGCTGCCGAAGCTCATCACCGTGAAGTTGTCCGACCCGTTGTACTCTTCGGCGTTGATGCCGTTCGTCGTGATCGCCTTGCAGCCCTGGCAGGTGTTGCTCTCGCAGCCGCGGTGCCAACGACGGTACCCGTCGTGGGCGGTACCGCCCGAGTCCCGGGTGAGGGACATCTCGCCCATGAAGAACGTGTTGGACAGACCGTCGGTGACGTCCCGGAACGCCACGTTGCTGTTCGAGAAGAAGCAGCCGTCACTTGCGAACAGGTTGTTTCCGGTCCCTGACGTGACCCGGCCTCCCTGAACGCCGTAGTAGTGCGTCGTCTGGTGTGCTGAGTTCGAGGTGCTGTTGACGATCGTCCCGCTCGGGCAGAGGTAGACACCCGGTCGTTGGGCCGCCAGCACGCCGTCGTGGCTCTCGTAGTTGTTCGTCGTCCAGACGACGTCCTCGTACAGGTTGGCCTGCTCGAGCTGAGCGAGGATGCGGACCTGCATGCTGAGCTGGTTGCCGCCCGTCAGTCCGCCCGGAGGCAGGGTGGAGTGAGTGTCGTGGTAGTTGTGGAGGGCGATGCCGAGCTGCTTCATCTTGCTCTTGCAGTCGCTCCGGCGGGCGGCCTCACGGGCCTGTTGCACGGCCGGAAGCAGGAGCGCGATCAAGATCGCGATGATGGCGATCACGACGAGCAACTCGATGAGCGTAAAACCTCTGCGACGAATCTGCGGCATGGAAGCGGCGTCCTGGATGAGAAGGCGGGCAAGTTGGTGTGAAATTCGAGTGTATCTCGTGCATGGCACGGTTTACCAACCCGCACGGCCGCAGAACGTTCCGCACAAAGCGCAGACTTCACCGGTTCCAGACGGCAACACTTCCGCCCGGATCGGAGCGGAAGTGTCCGTGTGTGTACATCTCCGGGCGTTCTTGGCGGAGTCGCCTCTCTCCGTCACCAAGGCCGGCGTGGACGGAAGCCCGCTCCGCCGTGTCCCGGCACGAACCGGGACGTGTCCCCGTCGTCCCGAGTCAACGCGGCCTCTCCCCAAGACGAGCCGACGGCACCGTCCGGTACGATGCCGTCGCCCGTGAGCGGGGGAAACTGTCCGAGTCCGTCCTCGTTCGTCAGGGAAGAACGCCGCTTGCGTTCCCGTCGTCCCGTTGGCCGAGGAGCCGGAACACGGCGTTGTTGACGTTCTCGGAGACGAACTGGACCGAGCCGTCGGCCAGGACGAACTGGGCGCCGCCGACGTGGAAGCTGCCGAAAGCCCGGTTGCTGAGACCTTGGGCGGTGCCCGAGCCGGCGGGGAAGGCACCGGGCACGTCGTACTGGCCGCCGCCGGTGTCGAAGGTGGTGTCCTGCCTGCCGCCGTGGCCCTCGTAGGGGTTGATGCCGGCGTCGGTCGTCGCCGCGAGGACACCGGTGACGGACGAGCCGCCGCCGCGAATGGTGGAGGCCCAGCCGAGCCGGTGGGCGTCGCCCCGTCCGCCGACGGTCAACTGGTACTTCGTCTCGCCCACGATGAAGACGTTGCTCGTCCCGTCGGTGACGTCACGGATCGCCATGTCGGAGTTCTGGAACAGGATCCCGTTCGTCCAGAAGGCCCGGCCGTTGTTCGAGGACGTGCAGTCGGCCGACCCGAGCGTCCCGCCGCCCATGACGCCGAAGTAGTTGGCGTTGTTGTTGGACGCACTCGAGTTCGGGTCGGAAGGGCACTGGTACTTCGAGTTGTTGCGGTTGAACTCGATGCGGTTGGCGGTCGTCGTCCCCGTGGGAGACTCGGCGTTCGAGGAGACGAACTCGGCCTCGAAGTTGAAGTTCTCGTACCGGTTCGTGTCCTCGAGCTGCGGCAGGATCTGGACCGTCCACGGAGCCCGCCGGCCGGTGCTGGTGCAGCTGTTCCCGCCGCCGATGATCGACCCCGGCGGGAAGGCCCGGTGCTGGTCGTGGTAGTTGTGGAGGGCGATGCCGATCTGCCGCAACCGGCTCTTGCAGTCCGACCGCCTGGCGGCCTCCCGCGCCGACTGGACGGCTGGCAACAACAGGGCGATCAGGATCGCGATGATCGCGATCACCACCAACAGTTCGATCAGGGTGAACCCGCGACGCGGCTGGCGAGACATCGGTGAACTCCACGAGAACGAGTGAGGTCGAACGACCTGAATTCGAGACCACTATCTTGACGGATGATCCGCGAATCCATCAACGGAATTTCGCGGAATTCTCGCCCGTGTCGTTCACCACGTCGCCCCCAACGCCCTCTCGAAGTTCTTCGCGTGCCACGTCATCGGCATGGTGCCGACCTTGGCGTAGAGCTTCGTCGCACTGTGCGGAACGCCCTCGACGACCTTCTGCTCGAACGGAACTCCGAGCGACGCGAGGTGTTTGCAGTAGTCGAGATTCGCCTCGTAGTTGAAGTCCTCGGTGCCGAAGGCGACCAGAATCCGCACCGCCGGCTTCATCGACTTGGCGTACTCGCGGGCGAGGTCGTACGAGTTGTCCCCTTCGGCGAACTGGTAGGCACCCTCGTCGCCGCCGTTCTCGGAGACGCGTTTCTCGTGTTGGTGGCCGCCACCCATCGGGGCCGCGGAGGAGAAGAGGTCCGGTCGGGCGAAGACGTGCCGAGCCGTGCCACGGCCCCCCTGCGAGAACCCTTCGAGCCCCCTCCCCTCCCGCTTCCCGATCGTGCGGTAGGTCGCGTCGACGTGGGGGATCAGTTCCTCGTGAAACGTCCGCCGGCCCCACGACTTCTTCTGCGGGTAGTCGTAGTGCGAGACCGCCCCGCCGTTGACGAAGACGTAGATCATCGGCGGCACGTCGCCGGACTTCATCGCCTCGTGGAACACGTTCGAGAGGGCGAGGCTCTTCGACTCGCTGCCCGGCCGGCCGCCGTGCAGGTAGTAGACGACCGGGTAGCGGCGGTCGGCGTTCTCTCCCTTCTGGTAGCCCGGCGGGAGCAACACGTTGTAGCCGACGTCCGCATCGTGAATCTTGCTGCGGTACGTGCCGTGCACGACGTGCGGGAACTTCCCCTTGGCGGGCGGGTTGACCCAACTGAACGGTCCCGGCTGCTTCCTCGGCTTCCTGGACTCCTTCGACTGCAGCCCCGTGTCCGCGGAGAGTGCCTGCTTGACGCTCTCCACGACGGCCCCGGCGAGCGCCTTCGACCCTGCCGACGTGAAGTGCACGTTGACCGGTCGCTGAATCTCCTTCAGCCTCGGCGCGGCGAAGGCGTGGAGGTCGTCGATCGCGACGCCGTGCTTTTCCATGATCTTCTTCGCGATCGCGTTGTACCGTGCGGCGTCCGCCGGGTCGCGGTGCGGCTTCACGCCGGCCGGATACGGCGTGGTCGTCGCGAAGATGACCGTCGCGCCGGTCGCCTTGATCTTCTCGGTGATCTCGGTGAGCTGCTTCGCGTACGTCTCCGGCTCGGCCTGCCGGGAGTCGTCCGGGTCGTTCGAGTTCTTGCCGTCCGGCTTCACCCGCTTCAGGTCGTGCAGGCCGAAGTTGAAGTGCACGACGTCCCAGTTCCCGCCGTCGATCTTCAGCCACTCTTCGATCCTCTGAACGCCCTTGGTCGTGCCGGCGCAGTTCTCCTTCGGCCGCAGCACGACGGCGTCGTCCGCGAGCATCTGCTGGACGAACGGCGTGTAGCCCATCGAGATGCTGTCGCCCAGCAGCAACACGCGAGGCTTCTCGTCGGCGAGAACGGCGCCGGCGAAGGCGGCCAGCAGGGCGACGGCGAACGTGACGAGTCTCTTCACGGGTGGCTCCTCGGAGTGGTCGATGCAACCGGGCCATTCTGACCGTTCCGTGCCGCGAGAACCAACCGCGTGGTTCCAGTGAACTCCGAGTCGGACGTCTGCCATGAGGTCGGCATGCCGAAGGCAACCGCGGATTGCCGTTCGTGAAGTTCGTGTGAGTAGTGACCGACTTTCCTCGCGCACGCCGTGTCCGTCGTGGTTCCCCGATGCAAGGCTCGCTAGGATCCGCCCAACACCCCGCCCCGCCCCCACGGTCTCGAAAGGGAACCGCCGTGAGACGCCCCCCGATTGCCGTTGCCGCCCTCGGCTTGTTCGCCGTCGGACTCCTCGCCCTGCGGGCCGAAGAGCCGGCGAACGAGCCGGCCCAGTCGGCGACGACGAGTTCCGAGATCGTGCTTCGCCGTGACCGCAACGCAGCGCCGCCCGTCGCAACGACCGCGGTCGCGGCCGACGCGAGCGTGGCCAAGGGCATCGTCTTCCACGACGCCAACGGCAACGAGTCGTACGACGAGGGCGAGAAGCCGATGTCGGGTGTCCGCGTCTCGAACGGCGAGGAGGTCGTCGTCACGGACGAGGACGGCCGCTACGAACTGCCGGTCGACGACGGCACGATTCTGTTCGTGGTGAAGCCGCGAAACTGGCGGACGCCGCTGAACGAGACGAACAACCCCCGCTTCTACTATGTGCACAAACCGAGCGGCTCGCCGCAGGGCAAGCGGTACGCGGGGGTCGAGCCGACCGGCCCGCTGCCGGAGTCGGTCGACTTCCCGCTCTACCCGCAGGAGGAGCCGGAGAAGTTCCAGGCGATTCTCTTCGGCGACCCGCAACCCCGGACGCAGCAGGAGGTCGACTGGATTGCCCACGACGTCGTCGAGGAGTTGATCGGGACCGACGCCGCCTTCGGCGTGACGCTCGGCGACATCGTCTTCGACGACCTCGACCTGTTCGAGCCACAGGCGAAGGCGATCGCGCTGATCGGCGTTCCCTGGTACAACGTCCTCGGCAACCACGACGTCAACTACGACGCGACCAGCGACGAACTCAGCGACGAGACGTTCGAGCGGCACTACGGGCCGAACTACTACTCGTTCGACTACGGCCCGGCCCACTTCGTCGTGCTCGACGACGTCGAGTGGGTCGTGAAGACGCCCGGCAAGCGGGGCAGCTACCGCGGCGGGCTCGGCGAGAAGCAGCTCGCCTTCGTGGAGAACGACCTCGCCCACGTTCCGGACGAGAAGCTCGTCGTGCTGCTCATGCACATCCCGCTGACCGGCGTGACCGACCGGCACCCGTTGTACCGGTTGATCGAGAAGCGGCCGGCCTGCATCTCCATCTCCGGCCACACGCACACGCACGAGCACGTCTTCATCGACGGGAAGGACGGCTGGAAGGGGCCGCAGCCGCACCACCACATCGTGAACGTCACCGTCTCCGGCAGCTGGTGGAGCGGATCGCCGGACGAACGCGGCATTCCCCACACCCAGATGCGCGACGGCGGCCCGAACGGCTACTCGATCCTCACCGTCGAGGGGACCGACTACGTGCTCGACTACAAGGCCGCCGGCCGACCGGCCGACTACCAGATGCAGATCGCCGCCCCCGAGGCGGTCGCCACGGCCGACTTGGAGAAGACCGACCTCTGGGTCAACGTGTTCAACGGGTCCGCGAAGTCGAGTGTCGAGTTCCGGGTCGGCGGAGGCGACTGGAGTCCGATGACGCAACGGAGAGTCGTCGATCCGCTCTTCAAGTGGATCAGCGAGTACGAGACGAAGATGCTCCACAGACCTTGGCGGGCCCTGCCGAAACCGGCCAACTCGTCCCACCTGTGGCACGCCAAGCTGCCGGCCGACCTCCCCGTCGGCGTACACGTCGTCGAGGTCCGTGCGAAGGACATGTGGGGCCGCGTGTACGAGGACAAGCGGGTGATTCGCGTGACGGACTGACCTCGGACTCTTGCTTCCGGGTTCTCGGCACTGGACGACTGTCGCATTCGCGCTAACATGCCCGCCAAGTGGTAGCCGAGTCGTCTATCCCCGTTCCAGCCGCACGAGAGTCCCGGCATGCGAGAGTCCCCCGTACCGTGCGTTCGCCTGGCGTCATGGTGGCCGCTCGCCGTGTCGGCCCTGCCGTTGGCGGTTGTCGGATTCGTCAGTGGATGCGGTGGAAGCCAAGCCGCTCCTTCGGCCCCGCCGGCGCCCGAGGTCACCGTGGCCCGCCCCGTCGTCCAGAAGATCGTGGAGTGGGACCGCTACACCGGGCGGCTGGCGGCCATCGAGGCCGTCGAGGTTCGCGCCCGGGTCAGTGGCTACCTGCAGCTGATCAACTTCCAGGAGGGTCAGGTCGTCAAGCCGGGCAAGGAACTCTGCATCATCGACCAGCGTCCGTTCCGCGCCGCCGTGGAGAGCGCGGAGGCCAAGCTCGCCGAGGCGAAGGCGCAACTCCAGCGTGCGAACGCAGAGCTGTCGGCAGCGGAGGCGACCAAGAAGAAGGCCGACGCCGCCCTCCGGACGGCGACACGCACGTTCTCCCGCACGGAACGGCTCTTTCGCTCCGGCAACGTCACCCAGGACGTGTTCGACAAGGACGAGGGGACGAAGCTGGAGGCCGAGGCCACACAGGCCGGAGCGGTCGCCTCGATCGCCGCCGCCGAGGCCGCGATCGAGGTCGCCAACGCGGCGGTCACCACCGCGAGCGCGAATCTCAGCTCGGCCCGGCTGGACCTGAACTACACGTTCGTCAAGGCACCCGTCGGCGGACGCATCGGGGACCGCCGGGTCACGGTCGGCAACCTCGTCGACGAGGGAACCGTGCTGACCACGATCTACTCACGCAATCCCATTCACTGCTACTTCGACGCGAACGAGCAGGAACTGCTGAAGTACTCGCGTCTCGCCCTCGACGGGACGCGCGGGAGTTCGCGAGACACGAAGAACCCGGTCTACCTGCGCCTCGTCGACGAGAAAGGCTACGAGCACCGCGGGCACATGGACTTCGTGGACAACCGCGTCGACGACGACACCGGGACCATCCGCGGCCGGGCCATCTTCCCGAACGACGACGACCTGCTCACGCCCGGCATGTTCGGCGAGGTTCGCATTCCCGGCAGCGGCCAGTACGAGGCGATTCTCGTTCCCGAGGAGGCGATCGGCACCGACCAGTCTGAGAAGTTCGTCTACGTGCTGAACGACGCGAACGAGGCAGTCCGGACCGCGGTCGTCCTCGGTCCCATGGTCGACGGGCTCCGCGTCGTCCGCAGCGGCCTCGGGTCGGAGAAGCGGATCGTGGTCGACGGACTGCAGCGTGTCGTCCCCGGCGGGAAGGTGACGCCGACGGAGAAGACCATCGAAGTGGACCCCGAGGCCGACGGGCTGCCGGACGAGTACGAGCCGGTGCCTCGCGACAAATGGCTGACCAAGCCACCTGACGAGGTGCCCGACGAGGCCCGCAACGGCATCGAGGCGTCCGAGGACTCGGCCGAGACGACGGAGGACGCTTCCGTCGACTCGACCGACGCCGTGCCGCCGGGGCCACCGGACGACGCCGACGGCGGGGCCGGTCGATGAAGCTCGCCCACTTCTTCGTCGATCGTCCGATCTTCGCGACCGTTCTCTCGATCCTCGTGATGCTCGTCGGCGGCCTGGCGTACTACCAGCTGCCGGTCTCGCAGTACCCGGAGGTCGCGTTGCCGACGGTCGTTGTCCGGGCCAGCTACCCGGGGGCCACGCCGGAGACGATCGCCGAGACCGTCGCGACGCCGCTGGAGCAGGAGATCAACGGCGTCGAGAACATGCTCTACATGGAGTCGCAGTCGACGGCCGACGGCGGCATGACGCTGACGATCACGTTCGGACTGGGGACCGACCTCGACCAGGCCCAGGTGCTCGTCCAGAACCGGGTGGCCGTCGCCCTGCCCCGCCTGCCGGAAGAGGTCCGGCAGATCGGCGTGACGACGCGGAAGAGCTCGCCCGACCTGTTGCTCGTCGTCCACATGACCTCGCCGGACGACACCCGCGACCAGTTGTACGTCTCCAACTACGTCTACCTGCAGGTGCGAGACGTGCTCTCGCGGATCGACGGCGTGGGGGACGTGCAGGTGTTCGGCGGCCGGCAGTACGCCATGCGGGTCTGGCTGGACACCGACCGACTCGCCTCGCTGGACCTGACCGCGACCGACGTCGTCGCCGCGCTCCGCGAGCAGAACGTGCAGGTCGCGGCCGGCACGCTCGGGCAGCCCCCCGTCGAACGCGCGGGCGACTTCCAGATCCCGATCTCCAGCCAGGGCCGGCTGCGGACGGCCGAGGAGTTCGCCGAGATCGTCCTGAAGGCGTCCGACGACGGGCGGCTCGTCCGCCTCGACGAGGTCGCCCGGATCGAGCTCGGCGCCCAGGACTACTCGGTCAACAGCTACCTCGACGACGAGACGGCGATCGCGATGGTCGTCTCCCAGCGGCCCGGCTCGAACGCGGTCTCCACGGCGGCCGAGGTCGTCGAGACGATGTCCCGCCTCTCGGACGGCTTCCCCCCCGGCGTCGGCTACGAGATCGTCTACAACCCCACCGAGTTCGTCGAGGAGTCGATCGACGAGGTCTTCACCACGCTGTGGCAGGCCGGGCTGCTGGTCGTGCTCACCGTGTTCCTGTTCCTGCAGAACTGGCGCTCGACCGTCATCCCGGTCGCCGCCATCCCGGTCTCGCTCGTCGGCACGTTCGCCGTGCTGCTCACGTTCGGCTTCAGTCTGAACAGCTTGTCCCTGTTCGGGCTGATCCTCGCGATCGGAATCGTGGTCGACGACGCGATCGTGGTCGTCGAGAACGTCGAGCGTCTTCTCGAGGAGGGACTGTCGCCCCGCGACGCGACTCGCCGCGCGATGAACGAGGTTGGCTCGGCACTCGTCGCGACGACACTCGTGCTCGTCGCGGTCTTCGTGCCGACCGCCTTCCTGCCCGGCATCAGCGGACAGTTCTACCGGCAGTTCGCCGTGACGATCTCCGTCTCGACGGTGATCTCGACGTTCGTCTCCCTCACGCTCAGCCCGGCCCTCTGCCGCTTGCTGCTCCGCAAGAAGGAGGACCAGCGGGACTGGTTGACGCGGATCGTGAACGTGCTGCTCGGCTGGTTCTTCCGTCTGTTCAACCGCGCCTTCGACTGGACGAGCGGGCTCTACTCCGGTTTCGTCGCACGGGTGCTGCGGGTGACGGCGATCCCGCTCGCGGTGTACGGCGGGCTGCTCGTCGCCACCTGGTTCGGCTTCCGCGTCGTCCCCGGCGGCTTCATCCCGATGCAGGACCAGGGCTACCTGATCGTCAGCCTGCAACTGCCGGACGGGGCCTCGCTCGCCCGGACGGACGACGTGGTGAAGCAGGTGCGGGAGATCGCCCTCGAGACGCCGGGCATCGAGCGGGCCGTCTGTTTCGCCGGCTTCTCCGGGGCCACGCGGACGAACGCCTCGAACGCGGCGGCCGTCTTCACCACGCTGTCCGACCCCCGCGAGCGTGCCGGACAGGGGCTCGACATGAACGTCGTGCTCGGCGACCTGCAGCGGCGACTGTCGGTCGTCCAGGGAGCGCAGGTGTTCGTGCTGCCGCCACCACCGGTCCGCGGGATTGGCACGGGCGGCGGGTTCAAGATGCAGATCCAGGACCGCTCGGGCAACGGCCTCCGCGAACTGCAACGGGTCGCCGGAGGCGTGCTCGCGGACGCGAACGCCGAACCCGGCGTGGCCTTCGCCTTCACCACCTTCCGGGCCGACACCCCGCAGCTCTACGTCGACGTCGACCGGACGAAGGCCCGCATGCTGAACGTCCCGGTCGAGAACGTCTTCGCGACGCTGCAGGTCTACCTCGGCTCGGTCTACGTCAACGACTTCAATTTCCTGGGCCGTACGTACCGAGTAACCGCCCAGGCCGAGTCCCGGTACCGGGACGAGCGGGAGGACGTGCTGCGGTTGCGGACGCGGAGCGAGAACGGGGCGATCGTGCCGCTCGGCTCCGTCGTCGAGATCCGCGACACGTCCGCTGCCGACCGGGTGGTGCGGTACAACCTGTACCCGGCCGCAGACGTCAACGGCGTGACGATCCCCGGCTTCAGCACGGGCCAGTCGATCTCGGCGATGGAGCGGATCGCCGCCGAGAAGCTGCCGCCGGGCTTCGACTACGAGTGGACCGACCTCGCCTACCAGGAGAAGGCCGCGGGCAACACGGCCTTCTTCATCTTCCCGCTCTGCGTGCTGTTCGCCTTCCTCGCACTCTCGGCCCAGTACGAGAGCTGGCTGCTGCCGCTCGCGGTCGTGCTGATCGTGCCGATGTGCCTGTCGTTCGCGATCGCCGGCGTGTGGCTGCGGGGGATGGACAACAACATCCTCGTCCAGATCGGCTTCGTCGTGCTCGTCGGGCTCGCCTGCAAGAACGCGATCCTCATCGTCGAGTTCGCCAAGCAACTCGAGGACGACGGGAAGAGCCGGGTCGAGGCGGCGATCGAGGCCTGCCGACTGCGGTTCCGCCCCATCCTGATGACGGCCTTCTCCTTCGTCCTCGGCGTGATCCCGTTGCTGATCGCGACCGGGGCCGGCTCGGAGATGCGTCGGGCGCTCGGAACGGCCGTCTTCAGCGGCATGCTCGGCGTCACGATCCTCGGCCTCGCCCTCACGCCGGTCTTCTACGTCGTCCTGCGACGGTTCGCCCGCGCGGCACCCACGGCCGGGACAACGACCGACTGAGCCGGGCGAGAACCGCACCTCAGGGGCGCGCCGATGCGAGTCGACGTCCGGACCCGCGAGACGATTCTCGACGTGATCGTCCGACTGCGGGAACACGACCAGTACGGCGAGTCCCGCGAACGCGCGCTGAAGGCGTTCCGCCGACGATGCCCGGACCTCTCGGCGAAGCGGTCCGAGCGGGTCTTCGACTTCTTCGACGCCCTCCACGCCGAGACGATCGAGGTCGTTCGGGCACTCCCGCCACTGAAGTCGAAGTCGGTCCACGAGACCGTGGCGCAGCTCTTCGAGGCCGCACTCGTCGAGCTACGCCGGCGGCGTCCACACGAGACGCGACGCGTGCTCGCGACCTTCGTCAACTGGGTGGTCTACTGGCACGTCCTGAGGTAGCCGACGGCTCCGCTCTACAACCCCTCGACCTCGAAGCCGTCGCGGTACTCGTGGCGGATCAGGGCGTTGGCGTCGGCGACGTTGGTCACCTCGAGTTCGTCGGCGTTCCACTCCAGCTTCTCGCCCGGGAAACGGTTGGCGACGACGCCGAGCAGCAGCGCCTCGGTGAGCGGACCGCCGTAGCCGAAGTGGGCACTCGGCTCCCCCTTGCCGAGGCAGGCGTCGACCCACTGGTGGTAGTGGTTCACGCCGCCGACCGGTTGAATCTTCTTCTCGGCGGCCTCGCCGAGCAGGACGGGGTTGCCGACGTGCGGGAGCAGGCAGACGCCCTCCTCTCCGATGAACAACGACCCCTGTCCCGGCAGCTTCGGGAGGACGTCCGCTTCGAGCGGCAGGTCCGAGGGCTTCGGCGGCGCGTTCCCGCCGTCGTACCAGACCCAGCGGAGCGAGTCGGCCGTGAACCTCGTGCCAGGGAACTCGTACTCGACGACGTTCTTCTCCGGGTGCCCGACTCCGGTCGGCTTGCGGCAGGTCGTGCGGGCCCACTTCGGCGCCGTCAGGGCACAGGCCCGGTACGGGGTGTCGAAGATGTGCACGCCCATGTCGCCGAGCGTGCCGGTGCCGAAGTCGATCAGCTTCCGCCAGTTCGCCCGGTGGTACGGCCCCTTCACGTACGGCCGCTCGGCGGCGGTTCCGAGCCACAGGTTCCAGTCGAGCGAGTCCGGCACGGGATCCTTGCCGTTGAACGGCCCGCCGTCGTACCCCCAGTTCTTGTTGGACCAGGCGTGCACCTCGCGGACCTTGCCGATCAGCCCACTCTGGACGACCTCGGTGGCCGTCCGGTACTGGCTGCTGCCGTGCACCTGGATGCCCATCTGGGTGACGAGTTTCCGCTCCTCGGCGACCTCGCGCATGCGGCGGGCCTCGAAGACCTCGTGCGTCAACGGCTTCTGGCAGTAGACGTGCTTGTCGAGGTTCATCGCCGAGACGGCGGCCGGGGCGTGCGTGTGGTCCGGCGTGCTGACGACGACGGCGTCGATGCCGTCCGCCATGGAGTCCAGCATCTTGCGGTAGTCGGCGAACTGCTTCGCGCCCGGGTGACCCTTCGCGGACTTCGCGAGCTCGTTCGAGTCGACGTCGCAGAGGGCGACGACCTCGACGTTCGGGTGACTGGCGACGGAGCCGAGGTCGCCGCGTCCCATGCCGCCGACGCCGACGTGGGCCGTCCGCAACCGGTCACTCGGCGCGGCCTTCGCGGAACGGCCGAGCAGTGCCAGCGCACTGGCCGAGGCAGCGGAAGTGGCGAGGAATCGACGACGAGTGAAACGAGACACGGCGGGCACTCCTGAGAGGCGGGATGGACAGGGCCCGAGTCTAGACCGATCTCGCGCCGATTGCACCGCGGCGGTTCACCGTCTCCTCGCGCGGATCGACCAGCCGAGCGGTCCTTGGACGCCGCCCGCGTCCGTGAAGTGGAAGCGGCGGACCTCCTCGATCTCGCAAAGCGGTCCGAGTTCGCGGCCGATCGTCTCGACGTCGACGGCGGGCGGGCCGCCCTGCTCCGGGCGGTCGAGGTTGCCCGTCAGGAACAGCAGTCGTGTGCCGGGCCGGGTCGCCGTTCGCAGGGTCGTGAGGTAGCCGTACAGATCGATGCTGCGGACGCAGTGGAAGCAGCCGCGGTCGAAGACGAGGTCGAACGGCTCGCCGCCGCTCCGCCAGTGACAGACGTCGTCGAGTAGCCAGTCGACATCGACGCCCGCCGTTGCGGCCTTCTCCCGAGCTTGTTCGATTGCGACCGGGGCGACGTCGACTCCGGTCACCCGGAGTCCACGCTCGGCCATGAAGACGCTGTTCGTCCCGGATCCGCAGCCGAGCTCGAGGGCACGCCCGGTGGCGAGTTCCCAGTCGTCGAGAGCGCGAACCAACTCCGGCGAGACGAGTCCCGAGTCCCACGGGGTCGTCTCGTCCTCGTAACGCGTGTTCCACTCGTCCGGGGTCTTGGGCGGCATGTGCGAAGCGTACGGGCAACGGCCGCCAACCGCCATCGAACGTCACGGAGCAGCCGGCTTCTTCCCCGGCCGTGTTCCGCGAGATCGGGACGGTTCCCGAGAAGAAGGCGACGACGTCAATTCGGCCGGGATTCGATCCAGGTCACGAGTTGCCGGGCGATGTCGATCTTCGTCCCGGCCCAGTGCGCGATCGTCGTGCCGGAGGTGTCCAGCAACTGGACGTCGTTGTCGGCCGATCCGATCGCGGCCGGCCCGTTCAGGACGATCCAGTCGCAGTTCTTGCGGCGGAGTTTCTGGAGCGCGTTCTCGCGGGGGTTCTCCGCCTCGAGGGCGAAGCCGACGACCCAGCGGCCCGCCTTCGTCCGCCCGAGTTCGGCCAGCACGTCGTCGGTCTCGATCAGACCGATCGTGATCGGCTGCCCGGTCTTCGCCATCTTCCCGGCGACTCGTTCGACCGGCTTGTAGTCGCAGACAGCGGCCGCCGCGACGACCCCGTCGCAGTGGGGGAACGCCTCGACCGCGGCCGCCCGCATCTCGGCCGTCGTCTCCACGGCGTGCACCTCGCAGCCGCGTGGTGGCGGCAGATCGACCGGCCCGGTCACCAGCACGACCTCGTGCCCCGCCGCGACGGCCGCCTCCACGACCGCGTACCCCATCCGCCCGCTGCTGGCGTTCGAGAGATAGCGGACGTCGTCGAGGTACTCCCGAGTCGGCCCGGCGGTGACGAGGATGCGCATGCGTTCGTCGTCAGTCGTCCGTGGCACGTCGCGAGGCAAGTCGCTTCACGAACTCTGCATGTTCGGCGGAGGCGAGACCCTGCCTCAGTGCGTCCATCATCCGAGGGCTCCCGGACAGGACGGCGGCAACGTCGATCCACAGGCCGGGGAACGACCGAACCCGAACGATCCCGTCCGTCGACTCCGACGACTCACCGGATGCGAGATCGAACCAGAAGAGTCTCTCGTCGCGTGTCGAGACGACGACGTACTCGAGCACGCCGTACTTCGCGTAGTCGTCGAGCTTCCGGTGAAGATCGATCGTTCGGCTCGTGTTCGCCACTTCGACCACGAGTTCCGGCGCCCCGACGACGTAGTCCTCGTCGTCGGTTGTGCTCTGCCCCCCGAACTCCGGGAGAACTCGCAGGTACAGGTCGGGCTGCGGCTCACTGTCCTCGCCGAGGATCAACGTCGTGTTGTCGCCCGGTTCGGTCCCGGGCGTTTCGAGTGCATAAGTGCCGAGGAGCGTCGAGAGGAAGACGTGCGGCGTGCCGTGCGAGCGCTTGAGGGGCGAAGCCACGTAGACGATTCCTCCGATCAGCTCGGCGCGAAAGTCCTCAGGCATCTCGGAGTAGATGCGGTGGAACTCAGCCTGCGACATGTGGTCGCCGTTGTGGAGTTCGAGTATGTCGGTGACGACCTCACCTGTGGCCATGACGGATTCCGTGGACCTTTGCGAGATGCCCCATCCTACCCGAGAAGTGCGGTCACTCGCTCCAGAATCTCGACCGGCTCGGCCATCCGCCCGGCCCCGACGCGACCGCAGCTCAGCCAGCCCTCGCCGGGTTCGACGACGTGGACGCCGTCCTCCTTCACTCGGGCGACGTTCCGTTGCGTGGCGGGCTTCTCCCACATCGCGGTGTTCATCGCCGGGGCGACGACGAGTGGGCACTCGACGGTGAGGGCGAGCGTCGCCAGCAGGTCGTCGGCGAGCCCGTGGGCCACCTTGGCGAGGTAGTCCGCCGTTGCGGGGGCGACGATCATCAGGTCGAGCTTCTCGGCGAGTCCGATGTGCGGCCCGCGGAAGTGCTCGCCCGGCGACCAGAGATCCCCGTGGACGGCACGGCCCGTGAGCGCCTCGAACGTCGTCCGGCCGACGAACTTCGCCGCCGCCGCCGAGAGCACGGCCGTCACGCCGACCCCGGCCTGCACCAGCTTGCTGGCGAGGTCGGCCGCCTTGTACGCCGCCACCCCGCCCGTCACGCCGAGCAGGACTTCACGGCCTTCGAGAGTGGGGGACGTGGTCACGACTCGTCGCCGAGGGGAGTACGCGAAGCCCGGCATCCCAGGTGATGCCGGGCTTCTCCATCATACGGCGACCCGCTCGGGATCAAAGGTCGTCGAGCGTCGGGCCGGCGTCGGCGTCCGGCGTGTCGTCCGCGACGACCGCGACCTCGCCCTCGGTGTCGAGGTAGATTTTGTCCTGCAGAATCTCGGCCACGACGACCTTCATGTGGTCCTTCGTGCTGAGTTCCACGAGCGGCCTCGCGCCCCGGTTCAGGGCGACGAGTCGCTTCTGGATCAGGGTCGACAGTTTGAAGCGTCCACCGACCTTGTCGACGATGGCGTTGTCCTTGAACTCATCCAGCATGGCGCCCGGCCTCCCGGTCTTTCAGAATGTTGCGTGTCTCGGAAACCGCTCGCTCGAGGTCGTCGTTCACGACGGTGTAGCGGTAGCGGTCGGCTTGTTCCAGTTCTCGGCGTGCCGTCTCGAGCCGATGGGCGATGACCTCGTCCGACTCCGTCCCCCGGCCTCGTAGCCGGCGTTCGTACTCGTCCTCCGACGGCGTGCGGACGAAGATCGAGAGCGTGTCGGGGAACTCGTCGATGACCGCGAGCGCCCCCTGCACGTCGATCTCCAGCAGCGACCACGCTCCCATCTCCCGCGCCCGGTCCAGTTCGCTGCGAAGCGTCCCGTACCAGTGGCCGCGTCCGTGAACCTCGGCGTACTCGAGGAACTCCCCGGCCTCGCGGCGTGCAGCGAAGTCGTCGTCGTCGAGGAAGAAGTACGACTCCCCGTGCACCTCGCCGGGTCGCGGCGGACGCGTGGTGGCGGAGACGGCCTTCACCAGCGGCACCGGCTGCTCGGAGACGATCCGTTCGACGATCGTCGTCTTCCCGCAGCCGCTCGGGCCGGAGATCACGACGACCACCTGCTCGCCGTGCGAGTTCGTGCCGCCTTCGGACGTCGATGCCGCCGCGCCGCTCACCGGTGGTGCTCCCTCACTCCACGTTCTGCAGGATCTCGCGAATCCGCTCGACCGCCGTCTTCATCTCGACGACGAGATGGGCGATCTCCACGTTGTTCGCCTTCGAGCCGATGGTGTTCACCTCGCGGAACATCTCCTGCGTCAGGAAGTCGAGCTTCCGCCCCTGCGACTGGTCGTCGGCGAGGAAGACCTCGAACTGCTCGAGGTGCGACCGCAGCCGTGTGATCTCCTCGTTCACGTCGCAGCGGTCGGCGAAGACGGCCACCTCGCGGATGAGGTCGCTCGGCTGCAGCTGCACGTCGTGGGCCGCGAGATACTCGCCGACGCGCTCCAGAATGCGGTCCCGCTGGGCACTGACGACGCCCGGGGCGAGGTCGCCGATCTCACCGAGTCGCCTGCCGACGACCGCGACCTGCTCGCTGAGGTCGGCGGCGGACGAACGCCCTTCGGTCACGCGGAACTCGTTCAGCCGCTCCAAGGCCTCGCGAAGCGCCTCCTCGAACAGCGGCCGGTCGCGACCGACGTCGACCGGGGTGTCGTCCTCGGTTCGCACGACCCCCGGAAGCGCGAACAGGATCGAGATGTCCGGCGGCGGTACGGCGTGGAGGTCGGTCGCCAGCTGCTGAATCTCCTGCCAGTAGCGGTTCACGACCTCCGCGTCGAATCCGGTTCTCGCCGTCCCGGTGATCCGCTGGACGCGGACGCTGACGGTGATCGTCCCGCGGCCGATCTCGCTGCGGACGAGCCGCTCGAGCTCCCCTTCGAGGGCCGCGTACGCCTCGGGCAGCTTCACGTTGACCTTGAGGTAGCGGTTGTTGACGGTGCGTACCTCGACCGACACGACGAGGTCGTCTCGCTCGCGGCGACTCTGACCGAAGCCGGTCATGCTCAACAGCACGTCAGGGCGTCTCCCCACATCCTCGTTGTCGGCTTCCCGTCGTCACTCGGACGGCGTCGTCTCGCCGTCGTCGTCCGCGGGCTTCTCCTTGCGGGAGGGCTCGTCCGCCGACTTCGACTCCTTGGGCGCGTCGCCGGTCTCGTCGGTCGGATCGTCGGGGGCGTCCTCGGTCGGCGTGTCGTCGGAGGACACCGGCTTGCCCGGATCCGACTCGTCGGCGGGTGGGTCCGTGTTCTCGGTCGCCGCTGCCGGGTCGTCGGTCCCTTCACCGCCGCCTTTCGTCGAAGTCCCGGCCTCGGGGTCCTCGTCCGACTCGTCGTCGGTCCCCGGCGTCACCGGCTCGACTGGCGGAGCCCCGCCCTCTTCGTCACCGACCGAAGGCTCGTCCCCCTCGGCCCCGCGCATCGTCGGCACGTCGTCGGCGAAGTCGCCTTCGACAGGCGTCTCGACCGCGGCCCGCACCACGAGTCCGCTAATCGCTGCCAGCACCACCCACACGATCGCGATGACGACCGTGATCTTGGTGAACACGTCGCCGGCCTTCGTGCCGAAGGCGCTCTGGCCGCCCATGCCGCCGAACGCACCGGCCAGCCCGCCGCCACGGCCACGTTGCAGCAGCACGACGAAGATCATCAGCAGACCCAGGCACATCAGCAGGGTCATCAGCAGCGTGGCGAGGAAGCCCATGTCGTCTCCTACTCGGTCGAAATCGGCCGTACGAAGCCGTCGGTGTGGACCGTCCGGGCTCCGAAGCCGCCGTTGTTCTCGGATTCCGCGGGACGGTGCCCGCAACGGACCGGCGAGCCGTCCGATCTCGCCAAACTGTTCCCGGCCAACTACTTCGTGAGCTCGACGGCCGCCTGCACGATCGGCACGAACGACGCGGCGTCGAGGCTTGCTCCGCCGACGAGTGCCCCGTCGACGTTGGGCTGGGCGAGCAGATCGGCCGCGTTCGCCGGTTTCACGCTACCACCATACTGAATTCGTGTTGCGTCGCCTAGCTCCGCCCCGAACCGGCCGCTGAGCCAGCTCCGCGTGAAGGCGTGAGCCGCCTCCGCCTGGTCCGGCGTGGCCACCTCGCCCGTCCCGATCGCCCAGACCGGCTCGTAGGCGATCACGAGACTCGCGGCCTGCTCGTTCGACACGTCCGCCAGCCCGCCGGCCAGCTGTGTCTCCAGCACGGACTCCGTCGTCCCGGCCTTCCGCTCCTCCAGCAACTCGCCGATGCAGAGGATGACGTCGAGCCCCTTCTCCAACGCCGCCTTCACCTTGCGGTTGATCACCTCGTCCGTCTCGCCCAGCACGTGGCGGCGTTCGCTGTGCCCGAGAATGACGTGGCTGCAGCCGACGTCCTGCAGCATGCCGACCGAGACCTCGCCGGTGAACGCCCCCCTCTCCTCGAAGTAGCAGTTCTGGGCGCCGACCTTCACGGCCGACCCCTCGACCGTGGCGGCCACGCTCGTCAGGTACGGGAACGGCGGGGCGACCAGCACGTCCACCGCGTCCATCCCCTCGATCCCCACGGCCACCGCGGCGGCCAGCTTCTCGGCCTCCGACCGCGAGGTGTTCATCTTCCAGTTGCCGGCGACGAAGTACCGTCTCACAGCCTCACTCCCGATTCGAATCGACCGCGGCAAGCGGCCCCTCGGCGCGCAACCGTTGCGTCACCTGCGGCGTGGTTTTCGCGACTTCGGCCCGGAATTGCAAGCGGTGGGCACGCGACTCCCGATTTCCTCCGGCGCTGGGGGGCAGCTACCTGAAGACAGTAGAGTGCACACTCACACCAAACCCGCTGGAGTTCACCTGTGGCAGATCCAGACCTGGTCACGCTGCTGCGAAATGACGTCAAAGCGTTCAATGCCATGAAGGTCAAGCACGCCGCCCTTCGGGGCGCGGATCTACACAGGGCTGACCTACGCGAGGCCAATCTTGTGCGAGCCAACCTCATTGACGCCAATCTTCGCCGAGCAAACCTCGCTGGCGCAGTTCTGTCTGAGGCAAAGCTAGGCGGGGCGAACCTCAACAAGTCCGACCTAAGGGGAGCGCTTCTCACCAACTCTAGCCTTCGCGCTGCAAACATCGCGGAAGGCGATCTGCGACAATCTGATCTCAGCGGTGCAGATCTCACTATGGCCGACCTGCGAGGCGCACGTTTGGGGGGCGCTAAGCTCCGGCGAAGCAACCTAGGTTGGACAGACCTGACAAGAACAAGACTGGAAGGAAGCGATGTCTGCATGGCCACGTTCGAGGCGACAATCATAGTAGACGTCGACTTGCGCGAAGTGAACGGCATCTCTGAAGTCAAGCATGCTGGTCCATCGACCATCTGTCGAGACACGCTTGCGAGGTCGCGTGGTCAGATCCCTGATGTGTTTCTGCGCGGCTGCGGCCTTTCTGATTGGGAGGCGACGTTGGCACGGCTTCATGACCCGGATCTTCACCCAAGGGCAGTGGAGGACATGCTGTACGAGTCGTTCCTCCATCGATCAAAGGGTACATCGCGCGGCGTCTTCATTAGCTACTCACACACGGATGCGCGTTTCGTCGACAAGATCCACAAAGAACTCTACGCCGAAGGAGCGAGCGTCTGGCTCGACCGGCACGATCTTCGGGCAGGTGATGTCAATTATCAAGTTCATCGGGAGATCGGTCGCAGAGAGATTGTACTCTTGGTGCTATCTGAATCGTCAATCCAGAGTGACTGGGTCGCACACGAGCTTGACATTGCGCGGAAACGAGAGAGAGCGACAGGGCTGGATCTGTTATGTCCAGTTGCACTTGACGCTAAGTGGAAGTCCGTTGTGTTTGGAACGGACTCGACGCCTGCCGATCCGGAGTGGGCGCACCTCAAAAGGAAGTATGTTCTGGACTTCTCAGGTTGGAAGACACGAGAGTTCCGCGAGGCGTTCCGCAAGCTCTGCGACGGGTTCTGGACCAATTATGGCCAGACTCCGTCCGAACCGCCCTCGCCTCTGTAGATGGCATGAGCGAGCTGGTCAGCTAACCGCGTCGTTGCGAGCCTCACAGGTAGGTGAACAGTCCGCACACCTACTGGTGCGTCAGACCCGATTGGGCAGCTGCTCTTCAGAGAAGCGGCCAGCGACTGAAGACTACTCGAGTCCTCGAACACCTCCGCATCGACGGTTCGGCCCGCCTACTGCACTCGCTCCGCCAGTTTGACCATGTACGAGATGAAGCTCGCGCGGGTCATCGGGTCGGTGAAGCGGATGCCCTCGTCTTCGAACCACGGGCGGACGGTCTGGCTGCGGTACCACTCGCTGCGGTCGAGCTTCCCGTCGCGGTTGCGGTCCATCTGCTGGAAGATGTAGTCGGCCGTGCGTCGCGAGTCCGGGCTTCCAGCGGTGCGGTCACTCGTTCCGGCGGACGTTGCCGCTCTGTTCTTCGGGGCAGACCCCGTCGAGGACGTTGGCCGACGCTCCGCACCTTGGGAGAACCGGCCTTCGCGGAGCTCCCGGAGCATCTCGCGGAGCGTGGGGCCGAACTCGTCGAGCGACACCGTCCCGTCGCTTTCGACGCTGAGTCCGTTCTCGTCGATCCACGCTCGCATCGGTGTCGGGAAACGGTCGATCTCGGCGGGCGAGAGCAGGCCGTCGGAGTCGCGGTCGAGGAACTCCAGAATCCGCGACTCCGCGGGGGCAGCACGGAACTCGCCGGCCTCCGCAAGAGGAGCCGTCGCCGCCAGACTCAGCAGGATTCGCCCGATTGCACGCAAAGTGTCGATCCGGTTGGGACAGTAGTTGAATGGAGACGAAGATCGGCGTCCGCCGTTCCAATCTGATTGTTCGATCTTCGGCGAGGTCGTGGCCTACCGCGTCAGCGGCTGCGAGCTCCGCAAGTAGGCGAACAGGTCCCGGACCTGCTGGTCCGTCAGCCCGTCCAGCAGCCGTTCGGGCATCAGGGAGGCCTTCTGGCGAGTGATCTCCTCGACCGACTCGGCCGGGATGCGGACCTCGCGGCCCTCGGCCGTGCGGACGACGACGAGTTGCGGCGTCTGCTCCGTCAGGAAGCCGGTGACGACCCGACCTTCGTCGGTCACGACGACCGAGCTCTCGAACCCCTTTCGGACTTCGGCGGACGGGTTGACCACGTTGACCAGCAGGTTTGCCGTGTCCTTCCGTTGGTAGGGCGTGAGGTCCGGCCCGATCCGGCCACCCTCGCCGAACAACTGGTGGCACTTGCCGCACGACTTCTCGTACAGCCGCTTGCCGCCGAAGGGGTCACCGCTGCCGGCGGCGATCGTCTCGGTGAGTCGACCGATCTCCGCCGCCATCTCGTCGGAGGTCGCACCGCGGACGTCGCCCCAGACCTTCTCCACCCTCCGGGCGACGGCTGGTTCGCGGTGCAGTGTCAGCCGGCGGACGATCGACCGCGGTACCGAGTCGGCGTCGATCCGGCCCGACTCGACGGCGTCGAGGAGTTGCGACGTCCAAGCCGCCCGGCCGCCGAGCACTTCGAGGGCGAGGTTGCGAACGTCGTTGCGTCCCGACTCGGCGTCCGACTCCACCGCCGCGGACCGCGGCACGATCGCCACGATCCGTTCGCCGATCCGCGGCTCGTCGAACGCCTGCAGCGCCCCGAGGGTCGCCGACCGCACGGCGTCGTTCTTCGACGCGAGCAGCGACAGCAGCGGATCGACCGCCCGGGCCTCCCGAATCTCCCCGAGGATCTCGATCAACCGGACCCGTTCGGCGGCCGTGACCTTATCGTTCACGATCGCGTCGAGCGACTCGCCGACCGCCTCGTCGTCCCGCTGCCGCAGCCGCAGGGACAACGACGCCCCGCCCGACTCGGCGAGCGCCTCGACGAGTTCGCTCGGCAGCCCGACCAGCGCCCGTCCGCGGTACGCCTCCTCGAACCCGGCCGTCAACGACTTCGTCGCCGCCGCGTCCGGCGACGCCTTCAGCAGTCGGGCACACAGCTCGAGATGCCGCTGGCTCCCCTCGCTCGCCAACCGCCGCATCAAGCGGGTGAGGACCGTCTCGCGCAGGACACGACTCTTCCAGCGGTCCGCGTGCCGCTCGCCCTCCAGAGCCGCGACGACGTAAGACGGCCGTTCGCTGCACTCGCGCTCGATGGCCCACCAGATCATCAAGGGCAGATGCGGGTCGTCGGCATCCGCATCGCGGCCGAGCAACGCCCAGACGACGGGGTGTCCGCTGGATTCGTAGGTCCCGCTCCAACGGTTCTTCGGCGGATCGATCCGCCGCGCCGAGGCTGCGAGTTGGCTGCGAACGCGAACGTCCGTCTCGTTCTCTGCTATGTGAGCCAGTCGCGACGCATACCTCGTCCCCGACTCCGGAATGTCGCACAGCAGTCGCACGGCCCACTCGCGGACGACGGGGTCACGATGGCCGAGCAACTCGGCCGTTCTCTCCGCGAGGCCCTGCTTCGCGAGCCAGAGGCGTTCGAGCGCGGCCTGGCCCTGCAGCCGAGCTGCGTCGAACTCGTCGATTGTGTTCCGTCGCTTCGACCAGAGAACTCGTCGCGCTGCCGATCGCAGCGATTCATCGGAAGACTTCAGCAGCGCCACCAGTTCCTCGTTCGTTCGCCGCGTGAGGTCGGGCAACGGCTTCGCCCCGCCCTTCTTCGCCCGAATCCGGTAGATGCGGCCCGTCGTGTTCTCGACGACGCCGGCGAAGTGTTCGCGGTGGCTGATCTGCGGTTCGTGGAAGTCGGCGACGTAGATCGCACCGTCAGGTCCGACTTCGATCGCGACGGGTCGGAATCGTTTCTCGTCGGTCTTCAGCACGCGGCTGAGATCCTGCGTGCGGAACGTGCTGCCGTCGTCCTCGATGCTCGACAGCACGAGTTGTCCCTGCAGCGGCTCCACACCGAAGAGCTTCCCGCGGTACGGTTCGGGGAGGGCCGTGTCCTCGTAGACCACGAAGTCATGAGTGAATCGGGGCACGTCGTGGTGCCGCATGGCGGGAAAGTAGCCGTAGGCGTGCGGGTTGGAGAGCGGGCCGTGCTTGCCGAACCCCTTCTGGTAGTAGCCTCCTTGAATGTAGTGGAAGCCGCGGGTGTTGCCGCCGTTGTGGCCGGAGAAGAGGCGGCCCTCGCTGTCGAACTCGACGCCGAACGCGTTGCCGCCCCCCTCGGCGAACACCTCGTAGACCTTTCTCGTCGGGTGGTACCGCCAGACGTTCTGCCCCATGGAGAACACACCCGTCTTCTCGCCCGGCCGGCGGACGTTGCCGCTGACGGTGCTTCCCTGGGCCCCGTACAGCCAGCCGTCCGGCCCCCACGTCAGGCTGTTCGCGCAGGAGTGCGTGTCCTCGATGCCGAACCCCTCGAGGTGCACCTCGGGGTCGCCGTCCGGCACGTCGTCGCCGTTCTCGTCCGCGTAGAACAGCAGGTACGGCGGGTTCAGCACCCACACGCCCTTCTCGCCCACGGCGCAGGCGGTCGCGATGTTGAGGTCGTCGAGGAAGACGGAGTGCTTGTCGAAGCGGCCGTCGCCGTCGGTGTCCTCGTGGACGGTGATGCGGTCCCGCCCCTTCACCCCCCGCGGCGGTGGCAGCGGCGTCTTGTCGTAGACGGCTCGCCAGTGCTGGTCCCGGCTCAGCATCTTCAGGCCGGCCGGGTTCGGGTACTGCTCGTAGTTCACCACCCACAACCGGCCGCGGGTGTCGAAGTGCATCTGCAACGGCTGCCGGACGACCGGCTCCGCCAGCACGCACTCGACGACGAGGTCGTCCGGAACCTGCATCATCGCGACGGACTTCTCCGGCGGCAGCGGGGCGTCCTCGGCTGCCGCCAGTTCGCGGAACTTGAAGGCCGGCAGCTGCACCCGCCGCTTGGCGACGTCCCCGACCACCTCCGGTTTCACCTTCGCCCACGCGACGTCGTCACCCGTCCGGAACTCCCACGTCCCGGAGAGCCAGATCCCCTTCTTCTCCCCGACGACGGCCGGAGCCGGTCCCACGAAACCGCCGGGTCCCCCACCGTCGTAGACGCGGAACGCGACGACGTTCGGCTCGCCGAACCGCAGCGCCTTCGGCTCGACGAGGTACCGCCGCGGAGTCTCGACACCGCCGGTGAAGCTCGGCGGGAACGACCCGGCGGACCCGACCTTCGTCCCGTTGACGTAGGCCTCGTGCGCTCCAGCGAGCTGCTCGACGCGCAGCTCGACTCGCTCACCCTTCCAGCTCGCGGGCAGTTCGAACTTCGCCCGGTACCAGGCCGAACCGTCGAAGTTCTCGAGCTCCTCGTACTGCTCGCCCCAGGTCCCGGGGACGCGGATCGTCCGCCAAGCCGGCTCGTCGGCGACGACGAACGGCGACAGCGTCACGAGGACCAGGCAGCAGCGGACGGCCACGATCACGACGTTCTCCTTCACCCGGGTGCCGGAGAACGGAGTCTACCGCGGATCGCATCGACGACGGTAGTTGCGTCACGCGTAAACGTCGACGGCTCCGCCGGTCGCGGCCCCTTCGATGCCCGGGACGCCGCCGGCGTCGGCTCCACCCAGTCCTTGGTTCACCTGGGAGGCGATCGACAGGCCGACGAGCAACCCGAGGGCCGCCCCACCCGCCCCGCCCTGTTCGTCCGATTTCTCCATCGCCGCGAGGATCAACAGCGT
>JANQQW010000358.1 GCA_028284885.1 Planctomycetaceae bacterium | reverse complement strand
CGCCGAGCGACAGCGGAACGTCCACGCCTACGCGCGACAGTCCTTCGACGACCCGCGTCGCTCGGCCGCCATTCTCGCCGAGTTGCGACGGGTCACGCACGGCATGTCCGACGCCCAGGCTGCGGAACTGCTGCTCTCGCTGGCCCGAGAGCAGCGAGAACGTTCGCAGTGGGAGCAGGCCGAGGGGACGTACGTCGAACTCGTCGAGCGATTCCCGGACGAACCGGCCGGCCGTGAGGCGGCGCGGTGGCTGTTCCAGCTGTGGACCAGTACGGAGACGGCCTGGCAGCGGTCGCGTGGTCGCGGTGCCGAGGCGAAGCGACTCGTGACGAACGCCGACGCCGTCGTGCAACGGCTCGAGCGGTCGATCCAACTGGCCCGCCACGTGGCGAGCGGCGAGGGCGAGCCCCCCCGGTCGCTCGGCCCGGACCCGTGGCTGGTCGCCAACCAGCCGTCGGGCCTCAACGAGTCCCCCAAGAACTCGCTCGTCAACGGGCAGACGTGGGGGGCGGACTGGCGAACGGGGAACGTGACCGGCTGGCAGCGGCGGGCCGCCTGGATCGCCTCGCTGCTCCGCGACAAGTCGCCCGAGACGTTTCGATCACCGGAGATTCAGTTCCCGCTCGCCACCCTGTACCGCCAACGGCAGGCGTACGGCCGGGCCGACGAGATCCACCGCAGCTTCCAGCAGTCGTCCGCCGGCTCTCCGTGGCAACGGCTCGCGGCGACCGAGGTCTGGATGCTGAATCCGGTCGGCGTTCCCCCGCGAAGCGTCGCGGTCTGCACGCGAACCGCCGAGCCACCGCGGCTCGACGGCCAGCTCGGCGACGCCTGCTGGGCGAACACGAAGGCCGTTCGACTGGCGAACACGTCGGACAGTGCCGGGCTCGCCGAGGCCGACTCCGCGTACGCCGTCTTCGCCTACGACGAAAGGTACCTGTACGTCGCCGCGAGCGTGCCGATCGAAGGACGGCTGTCGACGGCGCTGCCGACGCGGAACGGCCGGTCGCACGACGCGGACCTCTCGCCGTACGACCGGCTGACGTTGCTGCTCGACGTCGATCGCGACTACTCAACCTGGTACGAACTCGGTCTCGACCAGCGGGGCTTCACGTCCGACACGTGCTGGGAGGACCGGTCGTGGAACCCGAAGTGGTTCGTGGCCGCGGTCCGCGAAGACGAACGCTGGCTGGTCGAGGCGGCGATCCCGTTCGACGAACTGGTCCCGAGTCCGCCGGTCCGCGGGCACGTGTGGGGACTGGGACTGACACGGACGAAGCCGACGCTCGCCGTGGAGAGTTGGACGAGCCCGGTGCACGCCGAGCCGCGACCGGAGTCGATCGGTCTGCTACGTTTCCGCTAGACCGACCGTTCGTCCGCGCTCCGAGGCCGTGTCGTGAAGTACGTGCTCGCACTCGACCAGGGAACGACGAGTTCCCGGGCCCTGCTCTTCGACCACGACACCCGAGTCGTCGGCGTCGCCCAGCAGGAATTCGAGCAGCACTTCCCGAGGCCGGGCTGGGTCGAGCACGATCCCGACACGATCTGGCGGTCGCAGCTCGACGTCGCCCGCGAGGTCCTTGAGACGACCGGTGTCGTACCGAGCGAGATCGCCGCGATCGGGATCGCGAACCAGCGGGAGACGACGGTCGTCTGGGACCGTCGCACCGGCCGGCCGGTGGGCAACGCGATCGTCTGGCAGGACCGCCGCACGGCCGAACGCTGCCGTCGCCTCGTCACGGACGGTCACCTGCCGCTGATTCGCAGCCGCACGGGTCTTCTCGCGGACGCCTACTTCTCCGCCTCGAAGATCGAGTGGATTCTGGACTCGTCGCCCGGACTTCGCGACCGGGCCGAGGCCGGGGAATTCGCCTTCGGCACGATCGACAGCTGGCTCGTCTGGCAGCTGCTCGGCGGACGTCACGTGACCGACCCGTCGAACGCTAGCCGGACGCAGTTGTTCGACGTGCACCGCGGCGACTGGTGCGACGACCTGTTGCAGTTGTTCGGGATCCCGAGGTCGATGCTGCCGGAGGTGGTCGGGAACTCGGAGGTCGTCGGCGAGACCGTTCCCGAGTGGTTCGGCGGATCGATTCCGGTGGCCGGGATGGCGGGCGATCAGCAGGCCGCACTGTTCGGACAGGTCTGCTTCTCGCCGGGGCTCGCCAAGAACACCTACGGTACGGGCTGCTTCGCGTTGGTGAACACCGGCGAGACCGCGGCGGACTCCGACAACGAGCTCCTGACGAGCGTGGCGTGGCGGATCGGCGACCGGACCGAGTACGCCTTGGAGGGGAGCGTGTTCGTCGCGGGGGCGGCCGTCCAGTGGCTGCGGGACGGGCTCGGCATCCTAGAGTCCGCGAGCGAGGTCGAGGCGTTGGCCGCCTCGGTCGAGGACAGCGGCGGCGTGCAGTTCGTCCCGGCCTTCACCGGCCTCGGGGCCCCGCACTGGGACTCCGACGCCCGAGGCACGCTGGTCGGCCTGACGCGTGGGACGACGAGAGCCCACGTCGCCCGGGCAACGCTCGAGGGGATCGCCCATCAGGTCGTCGACGTGCTCGACGCCATGCAGGCGGACACCGGCCGCCCGCTCGCAGAGCTTCGCGTCGACGGCGGGGCGTCCCGGAACGACCTGCTGATGCAGATGCAGGCGGACCTGCTCGGCTACCCGGTCGTGCGACCCGAGACGACGGAGACGACGGCCCTCGGCGCGGCCCTGCTGGCCGGACTCGCGGTCGGGTTCTGGCCGAACCGCGAGGCCGTTGCCGAGCGGTGGCAGGTCGAGCGGCGGTTCGAGCCGAACCTCTCCTCCGACGAGGTGTCCCGCAGCCGGGACCGCTGGCGGGACGCCGTCGCACGGGCGTCGGGAGTGTCGTCCCCGCCGCGGAACGTCTGAATTGGACGAGGCCCGGAACCGCGACTAGAATGCCGATTCCGCCGGCCGTCGAGCTTCGAGAGTCGTCCGCATGTCTGACAGCGTTGCCCGTGCGTTTTGCGTCGCCCTGACGTGCGTCGCCGTTGCGTACGCCTGGACGCTGTTGGCCGACGACTCGCCGGCCCCGACGACTGAAGGCACGGACTCGGCCGAGGCCTCCGACCCGACCGGAACCTCAGACGCAGCCGAGGCGCCCCCCGAGACCAGCGCGCTGTTTCGGGTGGAGCAGGTCGAGGGGCGACTCGTCGTCCGGACGGCGGAGGGGCGTCCCGTTGCGACCTACGTCTTCGCGGACGAACAGATTCTGCGGCCGTACTTCATGCACGTTCACGCTCCGGACGCGACAGTGCTCACCCGGCATCACCCGCCGCGGGAGGGCATGGAGCTGACCGACCACGCGACCATGCACCCCGGCATCTGGCTCGGCTTCGGCGACCTCAGCGGGGCGGACTTCTGGCGGAACAAGGGCCGTGTCGAGCACGTCGAGTTCGTCGCCCCGCCGACGGAGAAGGAGGGCGTCCTCTCCTTCACCGTGCGGAACCGGTACGTCTCCGGCGAGAAGACCGTCTGCGGTGAGGTCTGCCGGCACACGCTGCGGCGGCAGGGGAACGCCTACCTGCTGACGTACGACTCGACGTTCTCGGACGAGAAGCCCTTCGTCTTCGGCGACCAGGAGGAGATGGGGCTCGGGATTCGCGTCGCTGCGCCGCTCCGTGTGCGGGCGGGTGCCGGCAAGATCGTGAACGCGGAGGGGCAGACGAACGAGAAGGATGTGTGGGGCAAGCCGTCCGACTACTGTGCGTACCACGGCGAGGTGGAAGGCCGACGTCTCGGTCTCGTCGTCGTCCCGCACCCGGAGAACTTCCGCAAGAGCTGGTTCCACGCCCGCGACTACGGCTTCCTCGCCGCCAACCCGTTCGGTCGGCAGTCGTTCATGGCGGGCGAGGCGAGCAAGGTGACGGTGAAGCCGGGCGAGTCCCTGCGGCTGCGGTTCGGCGTCGTCGCGTTCTCCGCTCCCGCAGACGAGGCGGTCGATCCGGCAACCGCCGCCAAACAGTACGTCGCCACCGACCCACCGAAGACCCATCAAGTCGGGACCGGCAGTGAGAAGCCAACCCCGCCCGAGTCCGAGCCGCCGAAGACCGGCGAGCCCACTTCCCCACAGAGCTGACGCCCGCTCGGCGAACGCAACTCCCGAGAACGACCCATGTCCGAGATTCACAGCGTCACCGGTACCGGCATCCCGCTCCTCGTCGACGAGATCGACACGGACCGCATCATCCCTGCGCGGTTCCTCCGCTGCGTCACGTTCGACGGCCTCGGCGAGCACGCCTTCGAGGACGACCGCCGGCAGGACCCGAACCACCCGTTCGACGCGGAGCGGTACGCGAACGCCTCGATCCTCGTCGCCGGGCGGAACTTCGGCTGCGGCAGCTCCCGCGAGCACGCCCCGCAGTCGCTGATGCGATGGGGCATTCGCGCCGTCGTGGCCGAGTCGTTCGCCGAGATCTTCTTCGGCAACTGCACGTCGCTCGGCATTCCGTGCGTGACGGCGGAACGGTCCGACCTCGAACGGCTGGTCGAGTTGGTCGAGGCCGATCCGACCGCGGAGATCACCGTCTGTCTCGCTGAGAACAGGGTGACGCTCGCAGACCACACTGCGGACGTCGCGATTCCGGACGGAGCCCGGTCGGCACTGCGGACGGGGAAGTACGACTTCCTCGGTCAGCTGCTGGACGGGGCGGACGCGACGGCCGAGACCGCGGCGTCGCTCCCCTACGTCTCGCAATTCGCCGAGTGAACGACTACCGCATGTACGAGGTCGTCCGTCGGACGACTCGCCGGGCAGCGTCACGCCCACGGGCGATTCCGCCGAACACCTTCACCGCCGACTTCATGAGGCTGGTCGTCATGCGGCAGCCGAGCTTGAAGCGGGACTTCCGGCAGGCACGGTCGAGTTCGCGGAAGAACCGCTTGTCGCAGGTGCGGCGGCTCGTGCTGGACTGGTAGCAGCGGTCGTGGCGACGACAGGCCGGCTTGAAGTCCGCCCCCATGAAGCCCTGCGGGTACAGCAGGTTGACGTAGCCGGGACCGCAAGGACGGTCGCGGAACAGCTTGCCCGCCTCGGCTTCGTTCGTCGTGGCGAGAAGAGCGGTCAGCGGGAGCAGGAGCAGCAGCGAGCGGCGCATCGTCGGACACCTCCAGCGAGAGGGACGGACCGTCGTCGTGGCCCGTGAGGAGATCGGATCGGGTTGTTGCAAAGGTGCAACACGCGATGCGAATCGGCCTCGCCCGGTGTGCTGGACGCGAACGAATCGCCGCATCCCAGACCGACACTGCCGGTTCTGCCGGTCGTCACGCCGTCGGCAGGCGGTCTAGAGCGCATCTCACGAAGGCGTGGCGGTCGTTGATCGAGGATTTCACGACCAAACGTCGTTCGAGTCGCTACACACAGCCCGGGTCGGGTCTAGTCGAGGTGCTCGAGGCCGGGGACGACGACGACGCCCGACTCCGTGACGGTGAAGCCCCGTTCGCGGTCGGCGTCCAGGTCGTAGCCGATCTCCATTCCGGGGGGGATCGAGGCCCCCTTGTCGACGATCGTCCGCCGCAACTTCGCCTCGCGGCCGACGTCGACGCCGGAGAAGAGGATGCAGTCCTCCACGTTCGCCCAGCTGTTCACGCGAACGTCGTAGGACAGGATCGACCGGTTCACGCTGCCGCCGGAGACGATCGCTCCCGGGCAGACCACGCTGTCGAGCGCGTGCCCGACACGCGGCTTCTCCCCCTCGGCGTGCGCGAACACGAACTTGGGCGGCGGCGTGGTCGGCTGGTAGGTGCGGATCGGCCAGTCCCGGTCGTACAGGTCGAGCTGCGGGTGGACGGCGACGAGGTCCATGTTCGCCTCGAAGTAGGCGTCGAGCGTTCCCACGTCCCGCCAGTAGTGGGCCGTCCCGGTGTTCTTGTCCCGGAACGGGAACGCCCGCACCGAGTGCGTGTCGATGATCGACGGGATGATGTTCTTCCCGAAGTCGTGTTGGCTGTCGTTGTCGGTCGCGTCCCGGCAGAGCTGGTCGAACAGGAAGTCCGCCTTGAAGATGTAGACCCCCATCGACGCGAGGCACTGGTCCGGGTCGTCCGGCATCGGCTTCGGGTCGTCCGGCTTCTCGGCGAACTCGACGACGCGGCGGTCTCCGTCGATCGCCATCACGCCGAACGACTTGGCCGTCTCCCGGTCGACCGGGATGCAGCAGATCGTCACGTCGGCGTCGTTCTCCAAGTGGTCGGCGATCAGCTCCGAGTAGTCCATCTTGTAGATGTGGTCGCCGGAGAGGATCAGCACGTGCTCGGGGGTGGCCCGCTCGATCGTGAAGATGTTCTGGTAGACGGCGTCGGCCGTCCCCTGGTACCACTGCTCGTCGATCCGCTGCTGCGGCGGCAGGACGTCGACGAACTCGCCGAGTTCGCGGCACAGGAACCGCCAACCGAGGTTCACGTGCCGGTCCAGACTGGCCGCCTTGTACTGCGTGAGCAGCAGCATCCGGCGGAGTCCGCTGTTGATGCAGTTGGACAGCGTGAAGTCGACGATGCGGTAGGCCCCGCCGAACGGGACGGCCGGCTTGGCACGGTCGCGGGTCAGCGGTTCGAGCCGCGAACCCTTGCCGCCGGCGAGAATCAGGGCGAGAACGCCGCGCATCTCCGCTCCTCCGTGTTCGAGAGTGCGAACGCGTCCTGCACGCTCGCCTGGTCGGCGGTCGCCGCGTTCTCGGTGCTTCGACGGCTGGGGATCACCGAGGCTCCCTGCCGGGAGCCGAGACGTCGGCGGTCGCCCGTCGGGCCGGGGCCGCCGAGAACTCGTCGAGCCGGTCCGGGTTCACGACGCAGCGGAAGCCACAGTGGAAGCTGCCGGTGTTCGGCTCTCCCTTCATCCGCGTGGCGACCGAATACCCGATGCAGTAGGTGTCGCTGCACATGAAACTCCCGCCCCGCTGGACCCGCTTGGGGACGTTCGGTTCCTGCGGGTCGAAGCTGCTCTTCGGGCCGGTCGGGTTCTTGCGGGCCGCGTAGACGTAGGCCTCCGGGCGGTACCAGTCTCCGACCCACTCCCACACGTTCCCCGTCATGTCGTACAGGCCGTAGCCGTTCGGTGCGAACGTCCCCACGGGCGACGACTTCCGGAACCCGTCGCCGCCGTCCTCGGCCTCGTAGGCGTTCTCGAACGGGAAGTCGCCCTGCCAGATGTTGTGCGGCCACTCGCCGTCCGGCTTGAAGTCGCTGCCCCACGGGTAGGGCTGCTGCTTCAGCCCGCCGCGGGCGGCGTACTCCCACTGGGCCTCGGTCGGCAGCTGCTTGCCGGCCCACTCGCAGTAGGCCTGGGCGTCCTCCCAGCTGACGTGGACCACCGGGTGGTCCATCCGCCCGTCGATCGACGAGCCCGGCCCGTCGGGTTCCCGCCAGTTGGCCCCCTTCTGCACCTTCCAGATGCCGCTCGTCACGGGCCACCGCGGATCGGACTTGTCGACTTTGCTGGGGTCGAATCCCGAGTTGTAGCAGAGCGACCCGGGATCGAAGGCGTCCGGTCCGAGCCGCCGCGGGTCGGCCTGGCCGGCAAAGTCGTCCGCCGTGAAGCCCCGCTCCGCCTTCGTCTCGTAGCCGGTCGCCTCCACGAAAGCGGCGAACTCGCGGTTCGTCACCTCGTGGGCGTCCACGTAGAAGCCGTCGAGCGCGACCGCGTGTTCGTACAACGCGTCCTGGTGTTCGGGAATCTCGTCGAGGTGCTCGGGGTTCTTGTCGGGAGCGCCGTGTCGGTCGCCCATCACGAAGACGCCGCCGGGAATCCAGACCATCCCCTCGGGAGCCGGTCGGTGCGCCTCCTTCACGACCTCGATGTCCGCGAGTCGGTCGATCTCGGCCTGCATGTCGAGTTCGTACCCCTTCTGCCGGAGCGACGCCTGGATCCGTTCGACGGCGACCGCTCCGCGCTCGGTGATCCCGATCTCGTCGCCGCGGCTCCGCGTCAGCCCGCGCTCGCGGTACTTCTGGAGCCTCCGGTCGAGGTCCGCTCCGTCGGTCGCCATCAACGCGGCGAGCGCGTCCCGGTCGGTCGCCTCGCCGACGGCGACAGCCGCGAGCAGCGAGTAGTCGACGGTGTCGAGCGCGAGCGGGGCCCGCTTCGGGGGATCGGCGTCGGTCTCGGTCGTCGAAGAGCCGCCGGTCCCCATCGGCGGGGCGAGCATGGTGAACGCCACGACGGAGGCGGTCACGAACAACAGGGCGACCACGGCAATCGGCTTCGCGGACATGAGGACCGGTCTCGAGTTTGGGGCTTCCTCCATGATATCCGCGGAGTGGACTCGTCTCAAAGTCCGCGGATTCGGCCTAACCTCGTCTGGTGGCCAGCGCGCTCAGCGTTCGCGCCCCAGGGCTTCCGGCAGGCTGGGCGACTTGCGACACGGAGAACCGGCCCTCAGAATCCAGGTCCCCGAATGGCCACACCCGGCGATTCCTCCCGGCCGATAACCCTATAGCAGGCCGAACCAGGATCGCTTCCCACCCCGACCAACGTGCGTCAAGTGCCGTCACTGGAACCCCCTCGAAGCGAGAGTCGTTGGCCCTGGTGGGCCCGCCCGCGTCAGCTGCTGCGGCGGGTGCTCCAGCTCGACGACACGCCGCACGCGATCGCGCTCGGGGCGGCCATCGGGATGTTCATCGGCTGGACGCCCACCGTGGGTGCCCAGATGCTGCTCGTCGTCGCGGTCGCATTCCTCGCCAAGCCGTTCTTCCGCTTCAACCAGTTCGCGGCCCTCGTCGGCGTCTACGTCTCCAACCCGGTGACGACCGTCCCCATGTACTGGGCGATGTACAAGACCGGGGCGTGGCTGTTCCCCGGAAACGTCACCTACGACCGCTTCGAGGAGGTCCTGACCTACAAGTCGTTCGCCGGCTGGTGGAACACGGTTTGGACGCTCTTCGTCGACATCGGCGCCCCGCTCCTCGTCGGTTCGCTGATCCTCGCCACGGTCTTCGCATTGCTGACGTACCCGGCCATGCGATGGCTGCTGAAGCTGCGTCGCCCGGTCACGCGAACGAGCCAGGACGAGGTGACTGCGAGCAACGTCCGCGTCGCCGACGTCCCCAGCCGGTCGTCGTCCTCACCGGACCGGGCCCCCGTGCCGGAGGAGTCGGTCGCGTAGACCCGCTCGTCAGCCCCCCTTCTTCTTCGCCTTCGCCCAAGAGTCGCGAAGCGTGACCGCACGGTTGAAGACCGGCTTCTCGTCGGTCGTGTCCGGATCGACGGCGAAGTAGCCGAGCCGCTCGAATTGGCAGCGGAACCCGGGCTCCTGCCCGGCGAGGTTCGGCTCGAGCATCGCGTCCTCGACGACTTCGAGAGACGTCGGGTTCAGGTGCTCCAGCCAGTCCTCCTCGGCGGCCGGGTTCTCGGTCGCGAACAGGTGGTCGTACAGCCGGACCTCGGCCGGAACCGCGTGCTCCGCGGAGACCCAGTGCAGCGTTCCCTTCACCTTCCGTCCGTCCGGAGCGTCGCCGCCGCGGGTCGCCGGGTCGTAGGTGCAGTGCAGCTCGACGATCTCGCCCGACTCGTCCTTCACGACGTCGGTGCAGGTCACGAAGTAGGCGTACCGCAGCCGCACCTCGCGGCCGACCGACAACCGGAAGAACTTCCGCGGCGCGTCCTCCATGAAGTCGTCCCGCTCGATGTACAGGACGCGTGAGAAGGGAACCGTCCGCGTGCCGGCCGACTCGTCCTCCGGGTTGTTGACCGCCTCGAGCTCCTCGCTCTCGCCCTCGGGATAGTTCGTGACGACGACCTTCAGCGGCCGGAGCACGGCCATGAACCGCGGGGCGACCTTGTTCAGGTGGTTCCGCAGCGCGTTCTCCAGCACGACCATGTCCGTCGTGCTGTTGAACTTCGTGACGCCGAGGTCCGTCGCGAAGCGGGTGATCGACTCCGGCGTGTAGCCCCGCCGACGGAGGCCGCCCAGCGTCGGCATCCGCGGGTCGTCCCAGCCGGCCACGTGCCCTCCCTCGACGAGTTCGAGCAGTCGCCGCTTGCTCATCATCGTGTAGGTCAGGTTCAGCCGGGCGAACTCGATCTGCCGCGGCTGCGCGACTCCGAGCGGCTTCAACTGCTCGAGGAACCACTCGTACAACGGCCGGTGGATCTCGAACTCCAGCGTGCAGATCGAGTGTGTGATCCCCTCGATCGCGTCGCTCTGGCCGTGGGCCCAGTCGTACATCGGGTAGATGCACCACGTGTCGCCCGTGCGGTGGTGCGGCGAGTGCAGGATGCGGTACAGGACCGGGTCCCGCAGGTTCGTGTTGGCGGCCGCCATGTCGATCTTCGCCCGCAGCGTCTTCTCGCCGTTGGCGAACTCCCCCGCCCGCATTCGGGCGAACAGATCCAGGTTCTCCTCGACGCTGCGGTCGCGGTGCGGGCTCGGCTCGCCCGGTTCGGTCAGCGAACCGCGCATCCGCCGGACCTCCTCCAGCGGCAAGTCGTCGACGTACGCCTTCCCCTCCCGAACCAGGTGGACGGCCCACTCGTAGAGCTGCTCGAAGTAGTCCGAGGCGAAGAACTCGCCGTCCCACTCGAAGCCGAGCCAGCGGACGTCCTCCTTGATCGCATCGACGTACTCCGTGCTCTCCTTGGTCGGGTTGGTGTCGTCGAAGCGGAGGTTGCACGTGCCGCCGAACTCGCGGGCGATGCCGAAGTCGACGCAGATCGCCTTGGCGTGCCCGATGTGCAGGTAGCCGTTCGGCTCCGGCGGGAAGCGGGTCGCGACCTTGCCGTCGTTCTTCTCGTCGGCGACGTCGCCGCGGACGATGTCGCGAACGAAGTCGGTCGGGGGGGCCTCGGGTTCCGTCATGCTCTGCTCCGCCTCGGGGACTCGACGCCCGACGGACGCCGTTGCGGCGGCGATGTTCGCGAATGCCGAACGCATTGCCAATGTCGCCGGGAGACCGAAGCAGAACGTCGAGGGTGTTGCACCGGCCCCCGCTGGCTGTAGAGTGGGACTGGGCCGATTGTACCGACTGGGGAATTTGACCGTGCGACAGCTCTCCGCCCTCGTTCTCGTCCTTGCCACCTGCTGTTCGGTGGCGACGGCCCAGAGCCACCCGCCGCGACTGCTGGCGCCGACGCCGATCGGCCCGGTCCCCGTGCAGTACGGGCCGGTGATCGTCGGGCCGCCGGTCGTCGTCCAACCACCCTACGTCACCACCTACCCGCCCTACCCCCGGCCTGTCCCGTACACGTTCGTTCCCGCCGCCGCGACGCAACCCCGCCCGGTGACCACGACCGTCCGACGCGTCGAGCCGCCGCTGCCGAGCGCTCCGCTGGTCGTCGAGATCGGCGAGGGCTTCGCGAACCGACTCCTGCGCACACGGCGGGTCGAGAACGCGCCGATTCAGGACATCATCCTGGACGCCGCCGTCCAGGGATGGCGGCAGACGACCACGAACGTCTCGGTCGACTTCGTTCCCTCGACCGACGGCGCCCGGTTCGACGTGCAGGCCACCGGTACGAACCAGAGCGACACGCTCGGGGCCACCGACCGGGCCACGGTCCGGACCCTCGGCAACCAGAGTTTCTCGGTGAACAAGCCGGTGCTCTTCAACGGCCGCAAGTTCCTCGTCCAGCGAGCACGCGGAGCCGTCAACCCGTCGAACCAGACCGTCGGCGCTTGGACTCGGTACGACGACGTTCCGATCCTCGGCCGCATCGCGAACCGAACCGCCTACCGCAAGGCGAACGAACGCCGGCCCGTCACGGAGAGAATCTCCGCCGACCGGCTCGCCCAGCAGCTGATCCCCCGCTTCAACAAGGAGGTCAACGACCAGCTCACCAAGGCGAACGGTCAACTCGAGTCGCAGCGGAAGACGCTCACGGAGAAGGGGCTGTGGCCGACCCGTTCGTCGCTCTCCTCGACGAGCCAGCGCCTTCGGTGGGCCGCCTGGTTCGGCGAGTCGGACGACTTCGACGCCCGCCCGGCACTCGCCAGCCGAGACGACGGCTGCGCACTCGCCCTTCACGAGTCGCTGGTGAACGGGTTCGTCGAACGGCTCGAACTCGGCGGTCGCGTCTTCCAACCGGCCGATCTCGAGGAGGCCCTGAAGTCGCTGCCGGACAGCGTCGCGACCGAGCAGCCGATTCCGCAGAAGGAGGACCCGCAGGCCGCGATGGCCGCACTCGTGAAGTTCGTGTTCGACGAGGACCGGCCGATGTCCATGCGTTTCGAAGACGGGAAGATCGTCGTCGCCATGCGAATCAGAGTGCGACCGGCCGTCGGACCGGACATCGGCCCGCACGACGTCCGCATCGCCCTCGCCCCCCGCGTGAAAGAACGGGAGATCGTCCTCGCCCCGACCTCGGTTGCCGTACGACCGGTGACGCCGAGTGAAGCGGGAGCCGAGCAGGTCGCCCAACTTCTCCAGACACGTCTGAAGGAACGCGTTCCGACCATGCGGCTCGGCCGCTCGATGCGGCTGCCAGACCCGTTCTCCGGGAAGGCGGCGACTCTCGCCGGCGTCTCCGTCGGCGACGGATGGGCGACGTTCTCGGTCCGGTGAGCCCGACGCAACCCGCGCGGCCGGAACGAACCGCCCCAGACTTGGCCGAACTCCTCCGCTTCGCTAGACTTTCCGATTCGGACACGCTGGTCCCGCGGCCGATCTCGGTCTCGGAGTCCCGATTCGCACTGGTCGAACGAGAGAAACGGACAGGAGAGGTTTCGTGGTCAAGCTTCGTCTCCGCGAGAACGAGTCGATTCAGGACGCGGTTCGCCGCTTCCGCAAGCTCGTCGAGCACGCGGGCATCAAAAAGGAAATGCGTCGCCGGGAGCACTACGAGAAGCCCAGCGACTCCCGCCGCCGCTCCCGCCGCCGAGCCGAACGCCGCGCCCGCCTCGCCCGCCTCGCCGGACTCTGAGTCCGGGTGTCTCGGACATCCGAGAGAACCCGACGCCGGCCTGCGTGTCGAAGTCGTTGGCGACCGTGCCCGGTAGCAACCTTGGCGGTGTAGCTCAGTTGGTTAGAGCAGCGGAATCATAATCCGCGTGTCGGGGGTTCGAGTCCCTCCACCGCTACCTTCAACCTGCCAGTACATCGTGAGTCAAGACGAACCGGGCAACCTTCGGGTTGTCCGGTTTTTTCGTGCTCAGGTTCCCAACTCGACCCCAACGCGACCCTTTCGCGACCCCGAAGGGATACATCGGCCCCCCGCCTCCAACCGGTTGGCGAGACGAGCCGACACCCCACGGGTGCCCAGCCAAGAGTCGTTTTCGACGGGTCGGAACCGCCAGCACGGACCACCGGCTTCTCGATTGCCTGCCTGGCCCAATCGTGAGCCGGACCCCGATTCCCGGTCAAGCGGAGCAGCACGGCAACGCCCGTAGAGTACGAACGGACTCGGGTTCCTCGCCCCAGTCGTTGGCGGAAGCGAGTTCTCGCATCCGGCAACGTCACCCCTCGCCTCAGCTACTCGCTCTCCCGCTCTTCGCGTGGGAAGTAGACGCGAACATCCGGGTGTGCAGTGTAGAGGCGGAACTGCTTGCCGTCGTGGACCAGCTGGCCGCTCGAGTCGTTTGTGCCGACGATCGGGTTGCCGGGGTACTTCTTCCATCGCACGAGGTCGTCCGACACGGCCAGGCAGGTCGTCCAGGGCCCCTTCCAGTCGGGCTCGGCGTTCGCGTGGTAGACCCCGTAGTACCGACCGCGATGGCGAACCACCTGGTTCAGTGCGATGGCGTGGCGATCGTACTTCTCCGGGCCTCGGGCGAGCACCGGCGTGTCTTGGAGGTTCGTCCACGTCTTGCGGTCAGTCGACTTCGCGAGCCACACGCCTCGGTCGCCGCGTTCGTAGAACAAGTACCAGTCGTCTCCTTCGATCCACAGCGTCGGCGTGCCGTACGGCCCCGGCGACAGCGGCGAACCGTCGCGGTTGCGAACGTCGAGTCGTCCGTGGTCCTTCCACTCGACCCCGTCCGGAGAGGTCAACATGTGGGGAATGTCACCACGGCCTTCGGCCACCATGTAGAACTTGTCGCCGTGACGCACGACGTGGACGTCCTCCGTCCACGACTTGCTGAAGACGGGGTTCTCGGGGTGCCGTGTCCACGTCAGTCCGTCCGGGGAGGTGGCGTACCCGAGCATCTTCTTCGCAGTCCGCTCGCCGCTGTAGCCGGTGTACCACAGGTGCCACTTCCCGTCGTGCCGCAGGACGTAGCCACGTTCCCGAATCTTGTGGTCCCACGTGTCGGCTCCCGTTCCGGAGAAGACGGGCCCCCTCTCCGCGGGCGCGAATTCCACCAGTTCCTTCGGGAAGAGTTCGTCCGCGTCCACGCGCGACGATCCCGGAACGGAGAGGGAGACCGAGAGGACGAGTGGCAGGAGCAGACCGGCCACCGGACGTTGGACGCGCATCGATCAGTCTCCTACGAGAAGCGCCCCGAGTTGGCGCAACCGTCAACCACCGCATGGACACCGAGTGGCAGGTCCGGTCGCGTGTTGAAATGATCGGTCCAAGCCGCGGCCGCCTCACTGAAACTATCGGAGAGTAGTTGGTTTGCAAGCAGCGGGCCGACGCCCGACGCAACGATCACGATTCACAGGGTGCACACTGCTGGCAGACCCCCTTGAGCAGCACCTCGTCAACCGTACCGATCGAGTGCGCGAGGCGGCGAGTCGCCGCCTCGAGTACTGGATCGTGAACGCACGCCACCTGTCCACAGACCGTGCAGGTGTAGTGCGAGTGCCCCTCTTCGTCGCTCGGGTCGTCGACGGCCTCGAATCGCCAGACCCGTCCGCCGACCTCCAGCCGCCGGGCGAGCCGGTGTTCGGTCAAATCCGTCAGGTTGCGGAACACCGTCGCCCGGTTGACCCCCGTGGACTCGACCTGATCGGCGACCTCCGCGTGGGAGAGGGGGGTCTCCGCGGCCCGCAGGACACGGAGCACGGCCACCCGGGCGGTGGTGGCTCGCAAACCGACCCCCCGAAGCGTCTCGCGAATCTCCGTCAGTTCGCCTGATGCGGTACGACTCCCCATTGCCGTGGCCTCGTCGTCAGGTGCCGGCGCGACACGAGGGGCTGAGCCCGGCAGTCCACCCGTTGGTCGTCACGACTCTTCGTCATGTTGTTGCACAACGATTGCACCTCCGCAACCATTGGGCTCCGTTCCGGCGCACTGGGAGGGCCTAGGAGGCTCGCCCTCGCCTGTTTCGACGAACCAGCCTGAACTCAACACCCACGAGGACACTCACCATGAAGCGTCGCGACTTTCTTGCTGCGGGAGCCACGATCGGGGCCGCTGCCGTGGTCGGTGCCACGACCGAGGCCCGGGCCGACGAGTCCGACAAGGCCCGCCGCGAGTTCAAGCTGAAGTACGCCCCGCACTTCAACATGTTCCGCAACCTCGCCGGCGACGACCCGATCGACCAGCTGAAGTTCACCGCCGACCAGGGCTTCACCGCCTGGGAGGACAACGGCATGAAGAAGCGGCCGGTCGAGCTGCAGGAGAGGATCGGCCGGACAATGGAGAAGCTCGGCATGCAGATGGGCGTGTTCGTCGCCCACGGCTCGATCGGACGGCTCACGTTCGCCCGGAAGGACGAGGCGGTCTGGGACGCCGTCCTCAAGGACATTCGGGACTCCGTCGAAGTGGCGAAGCGGGTGAACGCGAAGTGGATGACGGTCGTGCCGGGGAACGTCGACGAGACGGGTCGGGACCGGCTCGCGATGGGCTACCAGACGGCCAACGTGATCGAACTGCTGAGGCGCTGCTGCGACGTGCTCGAGCCGCACGATCTGGTGATGGTACTCGAACCGCTCAACTGGTTCGCCAACCACGGCGGCACGTTCCTGCAGGGCTCGCCGCAGGCCTACGCGATCTGCAAGGCCGTCGACAGCCCGTCGTGCAAGATTCTGTTCGACGTCTACCACCAGCAGATCACCGAGGGGAACCTGATCCCGAACATCGAGAAGTGCTGGGACGAGATCGGCTACTTCCAGTGCGGCGACAACCCTGGACGCAAGGAACCGGGCACCGGCGAGATCAACTATCGAAACGTCTTCAAGTACATCCACTCACGCGAGTTCGACGGGGTGCTCGGCATGGAGCACGGCAACTCGCAGAAGGGGGCCGAGGGCGAGCAGGCCGTGATCGACGCCTACGCCGCTGCGGACGCCTTCTGATCGATCACCGCCGCCCGGATCGGAAGCTCGACGGTTCCGACGTCCGATCGAGAATGAACCACAACGGAGCGAGGACGTCGCGCCCCGACTGGACGGTGATGCAACCCGACTGCAACAATGTGGTCTCGACCGCAGGGCGTCGGTCGAGTCACCCGACTCGACCGGGCCAGCGATTCGTCGGATTCCACCGACAAAGACGACGAGGAGAGCAGGCATGAGTGCACCATCATTCTCCACCCGGCAGAGCGTCGAGCAGGTCGAGGAGGGTGCCGAGCTCGCGCCCAAGTTCGACCAGCACGGGCTGATCCCCGTGGTCACGACGGACTTCACCTCCGGTGAGGTGCTGATGCACGCGTACATGAACACCGAGGCGCTCACGCAGACGATCAAGCTGGGCGAAGCCGTGTACTGGAGTCGGAGCCGGGAGTGCCTCTGGCACAAGGGCAAGACCAGCGGCCTGGTGCAGCGGGTTCGCGAGATTCGCATCGACGACGACCAGGACTGCGTCTGGTTGCGCGTCGACGTCGACGGTGGGGCCAGCTGCCACGTCGGGTACCGCTCCTGCTTCTACCGAGCGATCCCGTTCGGCGAGCAGGCCGGCCAGCCGCTGGGGTTCACGGAGGAAGAGAAGGTCTTCGACCCGCAGGCGGTCTACGGCGACGCTCCCAACCCGACGCAGTTGTAGGGGCGGGACGGTCGCACGCGGTCACCGTGCGGGACTCCGCGCGAGGTGGTCACCTCCGCTGTCGAAAGGTCTTGCAGTCTCGGAGAACGTTGCCGACGCGCGGCCTTGGTCCGGCGATCGACGACCGGGGCCACAGAGCGACGAAGACGCACGGCGGGCGTGCCGGATCGTGACGAAGGTCGCATTCGGCCAGAGAGAACCGAATGGACCATCTGTCGCTCTTCGTCAACTCGCTGTTCACGGCACTGGCGATGTCGGCCCCGTACCTCGTCCTGGGCTACGTCGCAGCGGCGTTGATCAAGGAGTACGTCTCTCGCGAGTCGCTTGCGAGGCACCTCGGTGACCGGGGCGTGCGGCCCGTGGTGAACGCCGTCGGCATCGGGGCACTGCTGCCGATCTGCTCGTGCGGAGTGATTCCGCTCGGCGTCGGGGTTCACCGTGCGGGGGGTGGGCTCGGGACCGCACTCGCCTTCATGACGAGTTCGCCCGCGATCTCTCCTGTGGCCGTCGTGATGGTCGGCATGATGCTGGGTCCGACGTACCTCGCAACGTACGTCGGCGTTGCCTTGGCCGGGTCGTTCCTGATCGGGGTGGTCGGCAACCGGTTGCTGCGACGTGAGACCGGTCCCCTCGCCGAACGCGAGATCCCCGTCGACCGGCTCAAGGAGGAACACGGTCATCACCACCCCGAACCGGAAAGCGGCTCGCGCTTCGGCCGAGCCATGCGCTGGGCCTTCTGGGACCTCGGTGCCGACGTGAGCGTCGATCTCGTGATCGGTTTGGCCGTGGCGGCACTCGTGCTCGCCTTTCTGCCGATCGAGTTGACCGAAGCGTACCTGGGGACCCGCAGCGTCTGGACGCTGCTGCTCGTCGTCCTGGTCGCCGTCCCCGTCTACACGTGCTCGGTCCCCACCGTCCCGATCGTGTGGGCGCTGCTGATGCACGGCGCGATGCCGGGAGCGATGTTGGCGTACATGGTCGCGGGACCGGCCACGAACCTCGGCGAACTGAACGCCATTCGACGCAACATGGGGCTCGGCGCCGCGACGTTCTACACGGCCAGCCTGTTGACGATTGCGCTGGCCGGCGGGCTGTTCGCCAACCACGTCGTCTTCGCATCGTACGAGTACAAGGCGACGATGGTCGCGGAGAACGAGCTCGTGGTGCAGGACTGCTGCGTGCCGATGATCTTCGGCAACCGGGTCGAGCGGAACGACCTCGGACGGATCGCCGCCAGCGTGCCGACGTGGCACTACCCGTTCATCCTCGTCCTGCTCGTGACGATCGGCGTCGGCCTCAAGCAGCGCCTCGTGCAGCGCGACGCAGGCGGCGGGGACGGCGACACGGTCGGCACGACACCGATTCCCGAGGAGGCCAAGGCATGAGAAGGCAGGAAGTCGTCACCGGCGTCGCGGCGGTCGTCCTGATCGTGGCGTGGAACGGCTGGTACCTCTGGGGCTGGAACGGGCCGAACGGCGAAGAGTCGATCGAGCCGAAACTCTGGCGTGACATCAAGAAGACGTCCTTGGTCGAGAACGCCGACGGCGGTGTCACCCCCCAGTTCGACGAGTCCGTTGCCGCCACCGACGGGACGCGGGTCGAACTGCCGGGCGTCGGATTCGTGCTGGCCTCGGGAGTGCGCGAGAACGAGGAGGGTGACCGGGAGGTCACGGAGTTCCTGTTGCTGCCCGCCGAGGAGGGGGTGGCCTGGTGCTGCGGGCTGGCTGCGATGCCGCGAACCGAGTTCAGCGTCCTGGTCGAGTGCCCGAACGCCCCGTTCCCAGTGTCGAAGGTCGATCGGAAGAGCTCAGCCGTGTTCGTGAACGTCGAAGGCGTGCTCCGGCTGGAGAAGGAGAACAGCCTCGGCGCGCTCTACACGCTCGAAGACGTCGCGATCGAGTTCGTCGACGTCGAGGACGTCATGCCACCGAACGTCCGAAACCGCTGCCTCAACCAGCCGATGCTTCCCTGGCTGAACGAGCAGAGGAAACGACCAGAGTCGTCGCCGTCCTCGACTTGACGGGACTCGCATACTGCCAGAAGAAGGACGAGGTGGATCGAGAAACGTTTCTGTTCGACGCCGACACCTCCACCTCGTGGAGGGCGGCATTGGGACAAACCTCGGGCCGAAGGGACGGATGAAGTGAACGACGCCAACGGGTTCAGCTGGGAGTTCGAGAACACCTATGCGGAACTCCCGCCGGAGTTCTCCGCCGAGGTGACGCCGGCCCGCTTCCGCTCGCCGCGGGTGGCGATCCTCAACCACCGCCTGGCGGACGAACTCGGGTTGTCTGTCCCCGACGCGGAGGAACCGTCGGTCGCGTCCGTCCTCGCCGGGCAGGCGATCCCCGCGGGGGCCCGGCCGATCGCGCAAGCGTACGCGGGCCACCAGTTCGGCGGCTTCACCATGTTGGGAGACGGTCGCGCGATCCTGCTGGGGGAGCACCGCACGCCAGCTGGTCGCCTGGTCGACGTCCAGTTCAAGGGGTCGGGGCGGACCCCGTACTCGCGCCGCGGGGACGGGCTGGCGGCACTCGGCCCGATGCTTCGCGAGTACGTCGTCGGCGAGGCGATGCACGCCCTCGGCATTCCGACCACCCGCAGCCTCGCCGTGGTGGCCACGGGCGAGAAGGTTCGCCGCGAACGGCCGCTCCCCGGAGCCGTGCTCACACGGGTGGCGGCCAGCCACCTCCGAGTGGGCACCTTCGAGTACGCCGCCAGCTTCCTCGGCGAGTCGGCCGTTCGCACGCTCGCCGACTACGCCATCGCCCGGCACGACCCGGAACTCGCCGCCGAACCGCAACCGTACCTCGCGTTCCTGCGGGCGGTGATCGACCGGCAGGCCGCCCTCGTCGCCAGTTGGCAACTCGTCGGCTTCGTCCACGGCGTCATGAACACCGACAACATGACGATCTCGGGCGAGACGATCGACTACGGCCCGTGCGCGTTCCTCGACGAGTACCACGCGGACATGGTCTTCAGCTCGATCGACGAGGGGGGGCGGTACGCCTACAAGAACCAGCCGCCGATCGCGCAGTGGAACCTGTGCCGGTTCGCCGAGACGCTGCTGCCGCTGCTGGACGCCGACAAGGACGAGGCGGTCGCGACCGCCACGACAGCCATCGAGTCGTTCGTCCCCGCCTACGAAGGCTACTGGCTCGACGGCATGCGGAGGAAGCTCGGCTTGCAGCAGGAGGAGTCGGGGGACCGCGAGCTGGTCGAGGCCTTGCTGAAGGGCATGCAGGCGGCGGGGGCCGACTTCACCGGCACGTTCCGGCAACTGGCCGAGACCGGGCGGCTGCCGCTCGATCTCGAGAACGACGAGTGTCTGCGGGCGTGGCGGGAGCAGTGGACGGAGCGGCTCGGCCGAGAGGGGCGAACACCGGAGTCGGCGGGTCCGCAGATGCGTGCCGTGAACCCGGCCGTCGTCCCGCGGAACCATCGGGTCGAAGAAGCCCTCGCAGCCGCGGAGAACGACGACATGACCGTCCTGCACGACCTGCTGGCCGCGCTGTCGAAGCCCTTCGACTCCTCCGCTGCGCCCGAGTACCAACAACCCCCGCCGGCGAACCGGCCGCGGTACCGCACCTTCTGCGGCACGTGACGGTGGGCTCTCGGACCAGCGAGCGCGAGCCAAATTACGAGGCGAGGGACGACAAGCACGCGACTTGCCGTCCCTCGACGTCGAGGCGCGCCTCGACTAGACCGCCACGGCGGACCGCAGCTTTCTCGCCGCGGAGACCATGTGCACCAGGGACGGCTTGACCTCCTCCCACTGGCGGGTCTTCAGACCACAGTCCGGGTTCACCCACAGGTTTCGCGGCGGGATCACGGCCTCGGCCTTGGCCATCAGGTTGGCCATCTCCTCCGCCGGCGGAACTCGCGGCGAGTGGATGTCGTACACGCCCGGGCCGATCTCGTTCGGATACCGGAAGTCGACGAAGGCGTCGAGCAGCTCCATGTTCGAACGGCTCGTCTCGATCGTGATCACGTCGGCGTCCAGATCGGCGATCGAGTGGATGACGTCGTTGAACTCGGAGTAGCACATGTGGGTGTGAATCTGGGTGTCGTCCCGAACCCCACTCGCACTGAGGCGGAACGCCTTCACGGCCCAGTCGAGGTACGCTTCCCAGTCGCCGTTCCGCAGGGGCAGGCCTTCGCGGAAGGCCGGCTCGTCGATCTGGACGGCCGCGATGCCGGCGGCTTCCAGGTCCACCACCTCGTCCCGAATCGCCAACGCGATCTGGTTCGCGGTCACCGAGCGGGGTTGATCGTCCCGCACGAAGCTCCACTGCAGAATCGTCACGGGACCGGTGAGCATCCCCTTCACCGGGCGATCGGTCAGCGACTGGGCGTACTGCGACCACGAGACCGTCATCGGCCGCGGCCGGCTGACGTCGCCGAAGACGACCGGCGGCTTGACGCAGCGGGTGCCGTAGCTCTGCACCCAGCCGTTCATGGTGAACGCGAAGCCGTCGAGGTGCTCACCGAAGTACTCGACCATGTCGTTCCGCTCGAACTCGCCGTGGACGAGCACGTCGATGCCGATCTCGTCCTGGAAGGCGACGCACTTGGCCGTCTCCTCCCTCAGAAACGTGTCGTAGGCGTCGTCGCTCAGGTCGCCCTTCTTCCACCGGGCACGGGCCTGGCGAATCTCGTTGGTCTGCGGAAAGGAGCCGATGGTGGTGGTGGGGAAGTCCGGGAGCCTGAGCTTCTCGCGCTGCCTGGGCTGCCGGTCGGCGAACTCCGACTCGCGTTCGAAGTCGCCGGGCCGAACCCCTGCCAGTCGTGCCTTCACCGCGTCGTCGTGAATGCGGTCGCTGGTCTTGCGAGAGGCCGCCGCGGCACGACTGGCCTCGAGCGCCTCGCCGCCCCCCGTCTCGTCGAGCAGTCGGCACAGGTCGACGACCTCGACGAGTTTCTCGTCCGCGAACGCGAGCCAGCTCTTCAGCTCGGGGTCGAGCCGCGGCTCGTTCCGTAGCGTGACGGGCGAGTGCAACAGCGAGCAACTCGGCGCGATCCACAGCCGCTCGGCCCCAACGGCGGTCTTCGCCCTGCGCAGCACCTCGAGCGAAGCATCGAAGTCGTTCCGCCAGACGTTTCGCCCCTCGACGATCCCGACCGAGAGGATCTTGTCCTCGGGGAAGCTCGCGAGCACGGAGTCGACGTCTTCTCCCCCGCGCACGAAGTCGAAGTGCAGGGCCTCGACCGGCAGGGCCAGGTAGGCGTCGAGGTTGTCCCGGACGCCGCCGAAGTACGTGGCGACGATCAGCTTCGCCGATCCTTTGGCCGCGGAGAGCCGCTGGTAGGCCGTCCTCAGGGCGGCAAGCTGTTTCTCGTCGAGGTCCGTGGAGAAGACGGGCTCGTCGAGTTGAATCCACTCCGCTCCGACGGCGGCGAGCTGGCCGACGATCTCCACGTACACTTCGACCAGGTCGTCCAGCAGGGTGTACGGATCGAAGTCTGGATTCCGTGAGTCCTGCACCTTTCCGAGTGACAGGTAGGTGACCGGGCCGATGAGCACCGGCTTGGCGTTGATGCCGAGCGCCTTGGCCTCGGCGAACTCGGCGAACACCTTGCTGCCGCTCAGGGTGAAGCGCGTGTCCGCGCGGAACTCTGCCACGATGTAATGGTAGTTCGTGTCGAACCACTTCGTCATCTCGCTGGCGAAGGTGGAGACCTTCCCGGTCTGGCAGTCCTTCTCCTCCTCGACCGGCGACGCCCCACCTTGAGTGCCGCGGGCGATCGTGAAGACGGTGTCGACGTCGGTCCGCCTCCCCGCCCACTGGAACCGCGGCGGCACGTTCCCGAGCAGGCAGCTCGCGTCGAGCACTTGGTCGTAGAACGAGAAGTCGTTGACGGGGATCAGGTCGATGCCCGCCTCCTTCTGCTTCAGCCAGTTCGCCCGCCGGAGTTCGGCCCCGGTCTCCAACAACTCCGCCTCCGAGAGCTCCCCTTTCCAGTAGGCCTCTGTCGCCCGCTTCAGCTCCCGCTGCTCGCCGATGCGGGGGTAACCGAGATTGTGTGTCTTGACCACGTGCTTCTCCTCCTCGACGTTTCCGGACTTGGACGGTCGTGCCCGTCGCACGAGGGGAGCATCGTTGCGGGTTGAGCCCATGAGCACAAATTCTAAAATCGCATAGATGCATTACCTCTGCTCATACCCCTGAAGGAGGCGACTCTCGTGGCCGTCATCGAACGAACGCACCTCGAGATCGTTCGTGCCGTGAACGAGCACGGCTCGATCACCGCCGCAGCCGAGGCTCTGTTCGTGACCCAGCCGGCGATCAGCCACGCCATCCGCAAACTCGAGGACCAGTTGGGACTGAAGCTCTGGACGCGGGAAGGACGGCAACTGCGCCTGACGCAGGGAGGCGAGTTCCTGTTGACGAGCGCGAGTCGCCTCCTGCCGCAGCTCGAGAGGGTCGAGCGCCAGCTCCAGCAGTACGCCCGCGGCGAGCGGGGGACGCTGCGGATCGGCATGGAGTGCCACCCCTGCTACCAGTGGCTGCTGAAAGTGGTGGCACCGTTCCTCGAAGCCTGGCCCGAGGTGGAGATGGACGTCATCCAGAAGTTCCAGTTCGGCGGCATCGAGGCCTTGTTCAACCGCGAGATCGACGTCCTCGTGACCCCCGACCCGCTCCAGAAGAAGGACCTCGTGTTCCACCCGGTCTTCGACTACGAGCAGGTTCTCGTCGTCGACCACGACCATCCGCTGCGGAAGAAGCGGTTCGTGAAGCCGGAGCAGTTGGCCGACCAGACACTCATCACCTACCCGGTCTCGATCGACCGGCTCGACGTCTTCAGCCAGTTCCTGACCCCGGCCGGCCTCCTGCCGAAGCGGCACAAGCTGATCGAGACGACCGAGGTGATGCTGCAGATGGTGGCCTGCGGCCGCGGGGTCGCGGCGCTCCCCCGCTGGCTCGTGCTCGAACACCGCGAGCGGTTCCCGATCACCCCGGTTCGCCTCGGGAAGCACGGCGTCGCCAAGCAGATTTTCCTCGGGCTGCGGAAGGAGGATCTCGAGATCGACTACGTGAAGTCGTTCGTCGAGGTCGCCGAATCCAAGAAGCACTCGAGCACCTAGACCGCCTCGCACGAACCTGTGGAGGTCGTCGTGCGGACACTCGGCGGCCAGACAACGTTCGAGACGCGACACCTCGCCCGGAACGGGCCTCGCTGTCGACTTCACGGCCGAAGACGCCGCGCCGGGCCCGGGGTCAGGCCGGGTTGATCTCCGGGTTGCCCGACTCCACCACGAACGATGCGCGGACCGCCGTCTTTCCGCCGGGTTCGAGGACCTGGTCCACGACCATGAAGTCACTGGTCCAGGTCTCGGGCGTGACCGTGCAGCGGACGTAGCCGCGTTGGCGGTTGTGGAACTTGACGAACGGGTTCGCCGACTTCATGTCGGCCCACCAGGAAGGCTTGTCCTCGCCGTTCCCGCCGCTGGAGATGGAGGTCGTCACGAACTCGGTGGCGACCTTCGCGCTCTTCTCGTCGAGGTCGTTCACGCGCAACTCGTTCGCCCAGTGGGAGTGGATGTCCCCGGTCAGCACGACGGGATTGGGGACGCGACGCTCGGACAGGAACCGCATCAGCTCGATTCGTTCCGCCGCGTAGCCGGGCCACTGGTCCATGGAGTAGTTCAGCGGCTCGTCGTCGGTCGAGTAGCCGACCATGCCCATCATCACCTGCTGGGCGAGCACGTTCCACGTCGCGCGGGAAGCGGTCAACGACCGGTACAGCCAGTTCCTCTGCTCGCGTCCCAGCATCGTGCTGCGGGGGTCGAGTGCCGCCTCGTTGAGCGGCGAGCGTCGGTCGCCGTTCGGCTGGTCCGAGCGGTACTGTCGCGTGTCGAGCACCACGAGTTCGGCCAGTCGGCCGAAGGGCGCGCGACGATAGAGCTGCAGGTCGGGCCCCGCCGGCAGGGAACGTCGCCGCAGGGGCATCATCTCGTAGTACGCCTGGTAGGCATCCATCCGCCGACGCAGGAACGCGCGGGGATCGACGCCCGCCTCCTCGGAGACCTCGTCCGCGTAGTTGTTGTCGAACTCGTGGTCGTCCCAGGTGACGAACCACGGACACTGCGCATGCATTCGGTGCAGCAGCGGATCGGACCGGTACTGCGACAGGCGGACGCGGTAGTCCCCCAGGGACTCGATCTCCGGACCGTGATGGGTGCGAACCCGGCCGTTCCGGCCCGCGGCGTACTCGTAGATGTAGTCGCCGAGGTGGAAGACGAGGTCGAGGTCGTCGGCGGCCATCTGTTCGTAGGCCGTGTAGTGGCCCTGCTCGTAGTTCTGACAGGAGGCGACGGCGAACTTCAGCTGCTCGGCCTGAACCCACGGCAGCGGCATCGTCCGGGTGCGTCCCACGGGACTCACCGCGTCGCCGACGTGGAACCGGTACCAGTACCACCGGTCCGGTTCGAGTCCGTTCAACTCGACGTGGACGGAGTGTCCCAGCTGGGGCGTTGCCAGGGTGTTCCCCTCGGCCACCACCTTCTTGAAGCCCTCGTCCGCGGCAACCGTCCACCCGACACGCACGGCCGTCGCCGGCATCCCCCCGTCAGGCTGCAGCGGCTGCGGTGCCAGTCGAGTCCACAGGACCATGCCCCGGTGGTCGGGATCGCCCGAGGCCACTCCCAACGAAAACGGGTCGTCGTCGAAGCGAGGTTTCTCGGCCGCTCGGGTCGCCTGACCGAGGAACGGGACGGACGCCCACGCTGCGCTGTACGCCAAGAACTGACGGCGACTCGTCGAGTCCGAACCCAGCAGATTTCGCATCGACGGCATTTTCAGCTTCCTGTTCCGGTGGAACCTCGACTGGCCGACGTGGCCAGTCCCGACCGGGGGTCAGACTAGCTCCGTCGCAACCCGGGTTCCACCGATTTCCCCGCACCCGTCGATGCCGGGAGAGCGTGTCCCATTGACGTACCGCGACAGCCACCGGAAACGAGGACCGCGGCTTCATCGACGAGTTGGGCAACTCCTCGCCGCGGACGACACGAGACCGGGTCGCCTCAGGTCATCCGGCCGTCGTCTGCTCCGTCTGCCGACCACTCGTTCGAGTCACCGACCAGCGACGGCTGAGCAGAAGGAAGCCGAGGCAGAGGAAGCCGATCCCGAACGCGGACTGGGCGAGGCTGCAACGGAGCACCACGTCCGCCCGCGGTGTCGAGCTCACCAGCACCTCGTGAAACCCCTCGAGTGCCCAGGCGTGCGGCACGCAGAGGCTGACGGTCTGCATCGTCGCGGGAAGGAACTCGCGGGGGACCATGCAGCCGCTCACGGCCCCCATCGTCAGGACGACGAGCGTTCCGTAGGCGGAGACCTGGCTGTCCGTCCGGACCCAGGCCGCGGTCAGCAGCCCCAGTCCGCAGGCCGCGAACGACGTGCTGAGCAGGACCGGCACCAGAAGGTGCGGGGCACTGCCGAAACTCATGCCGAAGAGGAGTCCCCCGATGGCGAGCAGCAGGGTGCACTGGAACAGGGAGATTCCGACGAACGGGATCGTCTTGCCGAGGAGGACACTCGTCACCGAGAGCGGGGAGACGCGGATTCGGTCGAGCGTGTGCAGCTCCCGCTCCGCGAGGAACGACCTCGCCATACTCGTCACGATGAAGAACGCGAACAGCACCGTGTAGGACGGGACGATCTGCTGGTACAGGCTCGGTCCGGAGGCCGTCGACGGGGCACTTGCGGGCGGGCCGTCCTCTTCGACTTCGCCGTCCTCCTCGCGGTTCCGCAGGAACCACGCGGTGAGGCGGTTCTCGCGGGCGACGTGGGCGGCGCACTCGCGGAGGACCTCCCCGAACGCGAGCCCTTCGACGATCGCTCCCGTCTGTCGCAACGACGGTTGCGCCCGGACCTCGACGTCGAGTGCCTCCAACCCGCCGGCGAGCGGGCCGCTACTCGTGTCCAACACGTCCCCGGGGTCGAGTTCCGCGACGCGCGCGGAGAATTCGGGCCCGATGACGAGGACGGCGTCACAGCCGCGAGCGGCCAGTTCCCGCTCGGCGTCGGCGAGCCCGTCGAACCGGCGAACGGCGAACTCGGCACGTTTCGTCACCGCGTTCACGATTCTCTCCGACAGGTCGCTGGCGTCGGCGTCCACGACGACCACGGAGATCGTCGTCATGTCGGACGCGCCGTCGAAGACGCGACTCGTCGCCAGCCCGATCACCGCCATGAAGACGACCGGCAGCGCGACCAGGATGACCGACGCCCGCACGTCGCCGAGGAGACACCGAAGTTCCTTGCGCACGATCCACCACACGCCGTCGTCCTCAGTCGCGTAGAGTTCGTCCGGTGAGATCGAAGAATAGTTGCTCGAGGCTCGGCTCGCTCTTGCGGATCTCGAGGACCCGTCGCCCCTGTTCGGAGAAGGTCGCCAGCAAACGGGTCAGTTCGTCGACGAGGGCCGCGTGGTCCTGCGACAGCAGGGTCACCGTCGCCTTCCCGGCCGCGGCAGACGACTCGACCTCCACGACGCTCGACCGGCTTCGTCCGACGGCCGGCTCCGCCCCCTCCACGACGACCTCGGCCCGGCTCGGAATCCCGTGGAGCAGGTCGGCGACGGTCCCGGTTCGCAGGACGCGTCCGTGGTCCATCACGGCGACGTGGTCGCAGACCGCCTCGACCTCGTACATCTGGTGGCTGGCGAGCAGGACGGCCGCACCACGGTCCGCCGCCCGGCGAACGGCGTCCAGCAACGCGAGCCGCGACTGCGGATCGACGCCGACCGTCGGCTCGTCGAGCACGAGCAGGTCCGGTTCGTGCGTCAACGCGACGGCAACGTTCAACCTCCGCTTCATGCCGCCGGACAGCGTCGCCACGGCGTCCGCGGCACGCGGGCCGAGTTGGACCTCGTCGAGCACGAAGTCGATCCGTTCTCGCAACCGCCGACCGCTCAGCCCCTGGAGGCCGCCGAAGAACGTGACGTTCTCGCGGGACGTCAGCTCGGGGTACAGGGCGATCTCCTGGGGGACCAGCCCGATCCGCCGCCGGACGTCGCGGCCGGAGTGGTCGAGTCGCTCGCCGCCGACCGTGACAGACCCGGAGTCGGGGGCGACGAGTCCGCAGATCATCGACATCGTGGTGCTCTTGCCGGCGCCGTTGGGGCCCAGCAGCCCGAGAATCCGGCCGCGGTCGATGTCGAGGGAGACCTCGTCGACGGCGAGTCGGTCGCCGAACAGCTTGGTGAGCCGATCGACCACCAGTTGCGGTGCAGTCTCGGTCGCCACGCTGGACACCGTCACGCCCTCTCGCGGTGGTCGGTGTCGAGCACGTCGGCCGCGATCCAGCCGGACATCAACGCCATTGGCATGCCCGGGCCGGGGTGGGCCGAGCCACCCGCGAAGTACAAACCGCCCAGGTCGGGACTGCGGTTCGCCGGTTTGAAGGCACCGAAGTACCGCCCGTGGCTCGCCAGACCGTAGATCGCGCCGTCGAGAACGCGGTACCGGTCGGCGATGTCCTGCGGCGTGAGCACCGACTCGTGGACGATGCGGTCCTCGAGGTCGTCGAGCCCGGCCGTCGAGCGGAGCTTCTGGACGATCCGGTCCCGGTAGGCCGGCAGCATCTCGGACCAGTCGTGGTGCGGGCGAAGGTACGGGGCGTGGACGAGCACGTAGAGGGCCTCGCCGTTCTCGGGAGCGACGCCCGGCTCGGTGCAGGAGGGAGCACAGACGTAGCAGGTCGGGTCCTCGGCCGGCTCTCCCTGCTCGTAGATCGCCGCGAACTCCTCGTCGGGATCACGGGAGAAGACGAAGTTGTGGTGGGCGAGGTGGTCGTACCGCTCGGACAGTCCGAGATACAGCACGACACCGGAGCAGGCCGGTTCGTACTTGCGTCTGCGGCGGAACCGCTCGCCGTGACCGTTCAGCAGATTCCGGTGGGCGAGCACGGTGTCCTCGTTGCAGACGACGGCGTCGAATTCGTGCGTCTCCCCGCCCTCCAGCCGAAGCCCCGTCACTCGGTCGTCCGACACCGCCAGCCGGTCGACGCTCGCTCCCAGGTGCACGGACACCCCAAGGTCGGCGGCCAGCGACGCAAGTGCCTCCGGGACGGCACGCGTTCCGCCCATCGGGTACCAGACCCCCTCCTCCGACTGCATGTGGGCGATGCCGCACAACACGGCCGGCGAGGCGTCCGGCGACGAGCCGACGTACTGGGTGAAGTGGTCCATCATCTGGGCGACCCGGGCGTCCGAGACGTGGCCGCGGACGGTGCCGGCGACGGACCGCCCCATCCGGAGCGCGAGCAGGTCGCCGATCAGCTTCGGCCCGACACCGACGTTCCGCATGGTGTCGAACACCGACCCGGTGTTCCGCCAGAAGAAGTACCGTTCGGAGACCTCGTGCAGCCTCGCGGCGGTCGACTGGAACCTGCGGTACCCCTCGCCGTCGGCGGCCCGTCCGGCGTACTCCGCGACACGGTCCGCCATCACCTCGACATCCTCGGCGAGGTCGAGCGTGGTGCCGTCTTCGTAGAAGCACCGCCACTGCGGGTCGAGTCGGCGGAGGTCGAGGGCCTCGGCGAGTGGTCGGTTCGCCTCCCCGAAGATCCGCTCCAGGACCGAGGGGAGCGTGAGGATCGTGGGGCCCATGTCGAACCGGAATCCGTCCCGTTCCAGCTGGGCCGCCTTGCCGCCGAGCCAGTCGTTCTTCTCGAACAACGCAACGGAGTGCCCCCGTGCGGCGAGCGTGCAGGCCGCGGCGAGTCCGCCCAACCCTCCCCCGACGACACCGATTCTCTGACCGTCACTCGGCATGACCGTCTCCGTCTGCACGATTCGGAAGAGTGGCGAGACGACACCATCCGCGGACGCGGGACCACAGCGTGGGGCCGTGGAGTGCCGTCAACAGCGTCCGCATCGCCTCGGCGTTGCGGGCCATCGGCTCGAGGTGTCGGGCGCGACCGGAACGGACGGCGACGACCTTCGGCCGCGTCATCGCGAGCAGCCCCTCGACACCCCGCGTGACCGAAAAGCCGCTGCCACGTCGACCGCCGAACGGCAGTCGCGGGTCCGCTGTGGGGACGACGACGTCGTTCACGGTGACGCCGCCGACGTCGAGCCGGTCGGCGAGCGTCTTCGCCTCGCGTTCGTCCCCGAAGATCGAAGCCCCGAGCCCGAACGGGCAGCGTTCGTCGATCGCGAGGGCGTCCTCGAGATCGTCGTACGGGACCATGCCGACCACCGGAGCGAAGACGTCGGTCTCGTGGAAGAGTGCGTGGGCGGAAAGTTGGCCGATCACGATCGGATCGACGAAGTCCGACGACACGCCGCCTCGCAGCAAAGTGCCGCCCCTCTGCAAGGCGTCCTCGAGCACGCCGTGCACGCGGATCGCCGTCGTCGGATCGACGCGGTATCGGCCGTCCCTCGCGTCGAGCAGTGCGACCAGCCTCTCGGCGAGTGGGGTCGCCAGCGACCGGCTGACGAACACCCTCCTGGGGGCGATGCAGGTGCGGCCGCCGTTGAGCGTCATGCCGTACGCGATCGACCACGCCGTCCGGTCGAGGTCGGCGGAGTCCAACACGAAGCAGGCGTCGCAGCCGGAGAGTTCCATGGTGCACGGGATCCCGTGCACGGCGGCCAGCCGGTGGACGACGCGGCCCGTCTCCCGCGATCCGGTCAGCACGATCTTCTCGACGCCCGCTTCGACCGCCTCGGCGACCGCCTCGGTCCGTTCGCCCAGGACGGCGACCAGATCGGGGTCGAGTCCGGCATCGACCAGAGTCGTCCTGAAGGACTCGGCGACCGCGTGCCCGTTCGCGCCTGGCTTGAGGACGACGGCGTTTCCGCCCGCGATCGCTTGCAGAGTCTGAATGGCCGGCAGTTGCAACGGGTAGTTCGACGGGCCGACGACCAGCACGACGCCGTACGGGTCGCGGGCCACGCTGGAGCGGACGCCGCCCAACCACACGGGACGGTCCCGAGAGCCGAGTCGGCGGTCGCCGAGGATGCGAGCAGCCCGACGTTCGAGGAATCGGCACGCGTCGGCGACGGGAACGATCTCACTGGCGATCGCCTCGGCCGCCGGTTTGCCGACCGAGCCCAGCCCGGCGACGAACGTCTCGGCCCGCTCGACGAATGCCCGGCGGAACCGGCGAAGAACGACAACCCGGTCCCGGACGGGCGTCTCTCGCCACGCCGTCTGAGCGGTACGGGCGCGGCGGACGCGGCCCGCGACGCCCTCGACACGCACGCTCGTTGTGGCCTCCGGTGCGACCGTCGTGCTCAAGGGACCGGACTCCCGGAGACGGTGGCCGAGTGGCGTGTGGCGGTCTTCGGCGGCACGGGGAACGGGAGGTCGAGGTCCTCGAGGAGCAACCGTGAGCTGATCAACGCCGACTGGTAGATGACGGGAAGGCCGCTGCCGGGATGCGTGCCGCCGCCGACGAGGTACACGCCGTCGAGGTCCTCGAACCGGTTCTGGGGCCGGAGGTGAAGCATCTGGCCGAGGTTGTGGGCGAGGTTGAAGGTCGCCCCCTTGTGGACCTGGAAGCCCTGGTCCCAGTCGTCCGGCGTGACGACCCGTTCGAACTCGATGCGTGACTCGACGTCGGTCAGGCCGACGTTCGCCAGCCGGTCGAGCACGCGTCGCCGGAACGGAGCGGCCTCTTGTTTCCAGTCGACGTCGGGGTGCTGGTGCGTCACCGGCACGAGAACGTACAGCGTGCTGCAGCCGGGCGGAGCGAGCGAGTCGTCGGTCACGCCGGCGTTCTGGACGTAGAACGACGGGTCCTCGCTGAGCACGTGGTCCCGCTCGATCTCGCGCAGGTTCCGCTCGTAGTCCTTGGCGATGTAGATCGTGTGGTGCCGGAGGTGGTCCTGTCGTCCGCGGAGCCCGAGATAAAGCATGAAGGTCGAGCAGGAGAACCGCTTGCGGTCGATCTTCCGGTCGGTCCAACGGCGTCGGAGCCGGTCCGGAACGAGGTCGGCCATCGCCCGGCCGAAGTCCGCGTTCACGACCAACGCGTCGCACGGAACCCGCCCTTGGTCGGTGTGGACGGCCGTCGCCCGGCGTCCGTCGAACTTGATCTCGCGCACCGGTTCGTCGAGCCGGAGATCGACTCCCGTCTCGACGGCGATCTCCGCCATCCGTTCGGAGACGGCCGAGCAGCCCCCGGTGGGGTGCCAGACCCCGTACTCGTACTCCAGGAAAGAGAGGATCGAGAACAGACTCGGGCACCGGAACGGCGACATCCCGAGGTACTTCGACTGGAACGAGAACGCGACGCGGAGCCGTGGGTCGCGAAAGAACCGGCCGAGATCCCCGTCGAGCGACGACCAGGGCCGCAGCAGCGGCAACAGGCGGAGCATCTTCGGCGAGACGAGATCCGTCCACGAACCGAACGGCGACTCCAGGACCGGCCGGAACCCGTCGAACTTTCGCCGGTTCTCGCTGAGGAACCGCTCGAACTCCGGAACGTCACGCGGGGAGAGGCGACCGATCTGCTCGCGCATCGCGGCGACGTCCGGCGTCGCGTCGATCTGCCCCCCGGCACCGAACTGGAGCCGGTACATGGGGTCGACTCGCGTCATCGGCACTTCTTCCCGCAGCTCCCGGCCGAGGAGGCCGAAGATCTCCTCGAGGACACGCGGGTAGAGGAAGAAGGTGGGGCCGACGTCGAAGCGGAATCCGGACTCCTCGATCGCGGACGTCCGCCCGCCGACGACGTCGCGTCGCTCGAGCAGCGTCACCTCGAGGCCTGCCTGCCTCAACAACAGGGCCGCAGCCAGCCCGCCGGGTCCCGCCCCGACCACGACGACTTTTCGATCACGCGGACGCATCACTTTACCTCCAGGAACACTCTTGCACGTAGGAGCGGTGTTCCCACGACTGCGTCCTCGACGACGTCGAATCGGACAGGGGCGGGGCGAGCGAGAAGGTTGGACCTCTTCGTTCGCCGGCACGGTAGACTTGCGAGCAAGAAGTCGATTGTGAAGGCAACGGTCGCTCGCGTCGAGTTCCAAGGCTCGTCGTGGCCCCTTCCGGCGTGAGGTGTGAATGCGAAGGACGGATTAAACCGACGCCGGTCGGCTCACATCGCCCCCCTTTGCCGGTTAGACTCGGCCCTTCCTGCCGGCAGATCGTGTCGTCGGCCGCCTGCGGCGAGCTTCCTGTCATGGCCTCAGCAGAACTCGAAACGGACAAGGCGTCGGCCGAGCACGCGACGGTCGAGCCCGTGGACGACGACGACGGTCTCGTGTTCCACGGGCGACGAACGAGGTGGGAACTGTTCGACGTCCGCGAGCTGTGGCGGTACCGCGAGTTGATCTGGCGACTGGCCGCTCGCGATCTCCAGGTGCGTTACCGGCAGACGGCGATCGGGGCTGCGTGGGCGATCGTCCAGCCCGTGGCGATGATGGTCGTCTTC
>JANQQW010000345.1 GCA_028284885.1 Planctomycetaceae bacterium | reverse complement strand
TCGCCGCCAGCAGGTCCCGCAACGCGAGCGCCGTGGCGATCGGCCGCCGGTACTGCGTGTCGTGACCGACCATCGACGCCGAGACGTCGACGAGGGTGGCCGCGTGCCCGAACCGCACCGGCAGACGGGCCGCCGTCGACTCCGCCTTCCGGACCAACTCGGCCCGGATGGAATCGTCGAGACCCATCTCGTACGCGTAGACGTACAGCCGCACGGCGTCGTGCCGCGACGGGTCGAACGCGACCTCGACACCGGCCTCGGCCGCCTTCCGCTGCAGGCCGATCCGCTGCCCCTCGGTCAGGTTCGACTTCGTCAACTCGAGCACGTCCGCACTCGACTTGTCGGCGTGGTACCGGCTCCGCAGTCCTTCGAGGACCTCGTACGGCAGCGACTTCCCGCGGGCGAAGTCGGTCTTCGCGTCGCGGTAGGCCACGAGCCGCCGCAGCGTGAGCTCGTCCTCGTTGCCGAGGGCGAACCGCACGCACTCCTCGACGCGGAGGACGTCGCCGTCGTCCACGAAACGGTGCAGGTTGCGACGGAGGATCCGCCGCTCTGCGTCCGTGCGGACCGACTCCGGCTTCGCCAGGATCGAAGCGACGATGCTCGCCGTCCGCCGACCCCAGGCGTGCGTCAGCGCCGCCGCCAGTTTGCGACGGTACTTCACCGACCACGTCTCGAGGCCCCGCGCACCGAGCAGCGTCGTCAGCACGAGCCGCCGCGTGCGGGCGTTGTTCACCCGCTCCCGGCGGAACATGCCGAACAGCTTCAGGATCCGCTGCGGCGGCAGCGTTTGCACGAGAGCGCGGACCGTCGCCGTCTCCTGCTCCGCCGTGAACAGGCCGTCGGCCGGCCGCGGCGTCCGCAGCAGGCGGATCGTCCCCAGCTGCCGGCTGTGGTCCGTGACCCCTGGCAGCAGCATGGCGAGCGCGTAGACGTCCCGGTCGATCTCCTGGAGATCGCGGTGGGCCGTCTCGAGCGCTGCGGCCTGTTCCTCGCGGGAGTTGTAGAACGTCGCGCGGTTCGTGGCCGTCGCCGCCGCGTCCAGGAACGTCCCGAAGGCGAGCGGCAGGAGTTCGCGCTGCTCGTCCGACAGGTGGGCGAGCGGCGTCGGCCGCACGAGCGTGTTCGTCGACTGCATCAGTGCCTGCACGGGTCGTCCTCCCGGGACTCTGGGCTCGATCGGCAGATCGGAGCGTCTGCCACTGCTGGTACGAAAAGGGGACCGGCGCGGACGCCGGTCCCGTGGGGACACCGGGAAAGGGGCGGGTCGAACTGCTGTCGTGCGTCTGCCAGTTCCGCCACTCGCCCGTTGTGCCTCACGAGAGGGCGAGGGGAGATTCGAACTCCCAAGAACCGTGGTCTACGGTTCAGACTGAATCGACGCGTCAGTTCCCGGTGGTGTGTGGTGCCGGAACAAGTTGCCGGTCGCGGAGTTGGCGGGGATCACTCCCCCCGATCACGAGTCGAGTGCCTGGAGCGACGGGCGAGTCTCCGGCGATGTGAAGGAACCGGGGCAGGGGGCGGGTCATGGAGTTGCGAAGGAATCGAACCTTCAACAGCCAGATTGAGAGTCTGGTGCTCTACCAGTTGAGCTAGCGGTAATGACGCGCGAGTCCCCGGTTGTCTCCTGTTTCGTTGGTTCCAACGAGTGGATGCGAACCGTCCGAAATGGTTCGCAGAATCTCGTCGAGAGTCGCCCGGCTGCCGGACGCGCGCATCGGCGAGTCCCATCGACTCCAGCGCCAGCGGGAACGAGGTGAGCTTCTGCAGGTCGTCGTCGGTCCACATCTCGAACCGCCGCACCTTCTCCCCAGTGACTTGGCGAGGGCCTGTCGTTCGGCGGGCGAGAGGTCGGCCTGGTGCCCGGACGCGGCGAACACGACTCAGTGCATCGCGGGGAGAGTGACGTTCACGCCAGCACCTCTTTCAGTGGCCCCGTGCTTTCGGCGAAACGGGGGGCATCGACGCCCATCACGCCGAGGAGCGTGAGCCAGAGGTTGGCGAGCGGTTCGTCGCCGTTGTAGCGGAGATGCCGGCCCGGTTTGACCGTGCCCCCTCCGCCGCCGGCGAGGAGGACCGGCAGATCCTTGTAGCTGTGCACGCGACCGTCGCTGAGGCCTGAGCCCAGCACCAGCAGGCTGTTGTCGAGCAGCGTCCCCTCCCCCTCGCGGATCGCGGCCATCTTCTCGACGACGTACGCGAACTGGGCCACGTGGAACGTGTCGATCGCGACCAGCTTCTCGACCGCCTCGTCCCCCCTCGTGTGCGTCAGGACGTGGTGGTTCTGCGGGGTGTCGAAGACGCCGTGGTACATCCGGGGCGAGTCCCAGCGTTCCGGATCGACGACGAGCGAGCCGACGCGGGTGACGTCGAGTTGGAAGGCGAGGACGAGCAGGTCGCCCATCAGCCGCAGGTACTGGCCGCGGTCCTCGGGGATGCCCTTCGGCTCGGGGATCGGCGGCTTGCCGATGCGTTGCGAGAGTCGTTCGGCGTTCTGGATGCGGGACTCGGTCGCACGGACGGACTCGAGGTACTCGTCGAACTTCTCACGGTCCGCCTTGCCGAGCCGTTTCCGCAGCAGCGTGGCGTCCCGGCCGACGACGTCGAGTACGCTCTGGGCGAGCGGATCGCCGGCGGGGTTGCCGAACAGTCGGCGGAAGACGTCCCGCGGGTTCTTCTCGACGTTCGCCGGGTAGCCCGGGCCGTACCAGGAGACCGACTCGAAGTACCGCGTCTCGCGGTTGTCGCGGTGGTCGTTGCAACTGAGCTCGAGCGAGGGGAGCAGCGTCGTCCCGCGGGGGATCGTGCGGGCGATCATCTGGTCCACTGAGACGTTCGTCGGGAAGCCGCCGTCGAGCGACTCGGTCGGGGCGGAACTCGTCAGCCAGCAGGAGCCGCACTGGGCGTGGACTCCCGTCCCGCCGGCGAACGTGCGGTCGAGCCCGCTGACCACGCTGACGTGCCGTTTGACGTTCTCGAGCGGTGCGAGCGACGTCTTCAGGTCGTAGTCGGTCCCCACCTCGTCTGGCGTCCACGCCTTCCCGACGACACCGTTCGGCGTGTAGACGAACGCGATCCGCTTCGGCGGAACACCGGCCCCGTCGGCCGCCCGCGCACGGCGAGGTTGCATGGCCTCCAGCCACGGCAACGCCAGCGAAACGCCCGCAGCCCGGAGCATCGTGCGACGTGTGATGTTTCGAGGCATCGTCGTTCCTCGTTCGTGGTGTTGGTGAAACCACAGAGACACAGAGTTCACAGAGAACGGCGTTCGTGGTCAGTCATCGCCCGTATCGTCCGACGGTCGTCCGAGCGCCCGACTGTTGTCCGCGTTTCGCATGCCACTCGGCGGACCATGCGGACTGGCTATGCACACGGCAGCCTTCAAGTCGGCAATCGCCCGGTGCACCGTACGGAGCGGCTCTTCGAGGTTCTCTGCCATCGTCCCATCCACTCCTCTGTGTCCCCGTGTTCTGTGGTTCAATCCACCCGTCCGTATCGGAAGGGGTGACTCTTCACGACTTCGACGACGACCCGGGAGAACCGATAGTCGTCCTCCCGGACCGCGGAGACGATCTCTTCGACGGTCTCCGTGTCGTGCAGGGTCAGCTCGCGCCCCAAAGCATAGGAGAGCAGGTGTTCGGCGAACGCTCGGGCGAAGTCGTCGCGGCGTTCGAGGAGCCGGTCCTTGAACTCGACCGGGCCCGCGAACGCGCGGTCGCCTATGAGCGTGCCGGTCGAGTCGACCGGCAGGTTCTCCCCGTACTCCTCCCGCCACTTCCCGATGGGATCGAAGCTCTCGAGAGCGAAGCCGAGCGGGTCGATGCGGCGGTGGCAGACGGCACAGCTCTCGTCCTCGCGGTGCTGTTCGAGCCGCTGACGGAGCGTGAGTCCCTCCTCGCTGCGGTCGTCCGCCCCGAGCTCGTCGACCATCGCCGGCGGCGGTGGCGGCGGGTTCTTGAAGACGGTTTCGAGCATCCACGAGCCGCGGTAGACCGGGCTCGTTCGCAGCGGCAACGACGTCAGCGTGAGCGTGCTCCCCATCGTGAGGATGCCGCCCCTTCGGCGGTCGGGCAGTTCGACCCGCAGCCAACCGCGGTCACGCTCGCGGCCCTCCTTCTTCGCCTCGTCGGGATCGAGTTCGGCGAGCCTCGCGTCGTACTCGTCGCCGAGGCCGTAGTGGTCCGCGAGGTCCTCGTTCAGGTAGAGGAACGGACCGTCGACGAACTCGAGGATGCTGCGGTCCTCGCTGTGAATCGTCTCGAAGAGAAGCAGCGTCTCGACGAACATCGGCATCGCGAGCGTCCGCTTCTCCCCCTGGTAGAACGCCGGGTTTCGCTTGCGGTCGGGCCGCGCCCCGAGCAGCTTCTGTAGCTGCAGCCACTGCACGCAGAACGACTCGGAGAGTTCTCGCGACCGCGGATCGCGGAGCATCCGCCGTGCCTGGGCCTCGAGAACGCCGGGGTCGCGAAGCCGCCCGGCCTTCGCGAGGGCGAACAATACATCGTCCGGCATGGAGCTCCAGAGGAAGTACGACAGCCGGTTGGCGAGAGCGAAGTCGTCGAGCGGGGCGACCGGCTCCGTCGACGCGATCGTGTCGTCGACGCGGTACAGGAACCGCGGCGACGAGAGGACGGCTCGCAGCAGCGTCCGGGCGGCCTGCTCCTCCGTGGCCCCCGCGGCGATCGCCCGGTCGCGGACACCGCGGAACAACGTCGACTCCTCGTCGGAGATCGGCCCGCGGAACGCCCGTTCGAGGAACGCCGTGACCGGGTCGGCTTCCTTGCCCGCCGTTGGAGGCTCGTTCGATTCTTCGGTTCCCCGTGCGAGTGTCGGTGAGGTTACGTTCGCGGTCTTCGCGGCGACGCCGTCCGTGACGAAGGCGAGGTCGTCCAACAGCACGTAGGTCCCGCTGAACTTCGAACCATCGACGTCGAGCCGGTTGATCGACGCGTTCTCCGGTGCGGCGAAGGCGAAGAACGTGTTGTCCGCCCCGGCCCCGTTGTCGAACTCGTCCGTTAACGGTTGCGTCGTCCCGTTCGAGAAGACGGCGGTGATGGTGATGCGGCCCGACTCACCCCGGCGACTGAGCAGGTTGACGGCGAGTTCGACGACCCGCTCGCCGGACGTCGTCTCCACTGCCAGCGAGAACCGTTTGTCGTCGCGCTTCCGGTTCGTGAAGAGTAGGTCGCCGGACGTCTCGGCGGCGGTGGCGAAGGCGGCCATCCAGAGCTCGTCGCTCGGCGTGACGAGCAGCCGCTTCGCGCCGGACCGACCGTACTTCACGGCGAGCCGACGGCCCGTTTTCAGGATCGTGTTGTTCCGCTCCTTGGAGACGCCCCACACGCCCCCAAGGTCGTCGGCGAAGGCGGACGCCACTCGCTCCTCGAACGAGTTGGGCGAAGCGGAAGAGCCGGGGGCGGTCTCGCTGACGTTCCCGTTCGGGGCGAACTCTCCGACCGCGGCGACGACCTCGGTCACCTTGCCGTCGATCCGCTCGGTCCCGGCCGTCCTCGACGTGCCGGCCGCCGAGGCCCCGGGCAACAGTCCGGCGAGGCGGGGGGAGGACTCGGCCAACTGCGGACTCGCGGCGATCTCGGCCGCCACGGCGAGGTACTTCTCCATCAGGAGCGGCGAGAAGCTCATCGCATCGCCGCGGTTCGTGAAGCCGTGCGCGGCCCGTGCGTCCGCAGGGAGTCCGCCGAAGCGGGCGAGGGTCCTGGTCTTCGCCCCGTACTCGCGAATCCGGACATCGAGCCGCGCGGGCATCTTGCCGGCGGCCGGGTCGAAGTACCGCTTGTCGATCGGCAGCCGCTCGGGGAAGAGGAAGACGTCGGTCTCCAGCCCGAGGAGGTCGCGGACCGTGTTGTTGTACTCCAGCCGCGTGAGCCGCCGGAGAACCGGGCGGCCGGGATCGCGGGTCCCCTGCAGCACGGGGTCGGCGAGTCGTCCACGGACCCATTCGAGAAGTCGAGAGCGCTCGGCGGTCGTTGGTTGCTCGGACTCCTCGGGCGGCATCTCGCCGCGGCGGACCCGGTTCGCGATCTTCTCCCAGACTTCGGCGTCCACGGTGGCGACGGCTCGTTCGTCCTCGAATCGCGCGAGGTCGAGGTTCCCCTCGGGCTCGGTTTCCCCGTGGCAGTCGATGCAGTACCGCACGAGGAATGGGCGGATCTGCTTCGGGAACTCCGCATCGACCGCCCGCTCCGCGCCGACCAGGATCGACGCATCGACGAAGAGGAGAAGGAGCAGAAGCGACAACGTCCGAGTCACCGGTCGAACCTCCGCACGAAGTACACCTGCCACTCGTGGACGTGATCGACCATCGCCCGCCGTGCGGCCTCGGCGTCACGGTCCGCAAGGGCGTCCATGATTCGCACGTGTTCGGCGACCGCCTCGTCGAGCCCCTCGATCGAGTCGTTGAAGGCGTTGATTCCGCGGTGCAGCCGACGGTAGCGAAGCACGTCGTCGCGGAGTCGTCTGCTCCCGCAGGCCT
>JANQQW010000326.1 GCA_028284885.1 Planctomycetaceae bacterium | reverse complement strand
GGAGCGGAAGTGGACGAGGAAGCCGTCCGACGTCTCCGTTCCGCACTCTCCGACTCCACGAAGGCAGGAGCGGTCGGGCTCGGCAGCAAGCGAGAGACGAGTAGATCGAGACCCTGACGGCGACACCGTCGTCGCAGGGCATCCGCTTCCGAATCTGGGAACGGCTCGGGCGATGCCCTAGCATGCGTCGTCGATCCTCCACCTCGGCCCCGCACACGGTGCCGGCAAAGAGCTGAAGGCCCGGTCTTGAGCGATCGAGACGTCGTTTCCATCCCCCTCTCGCTGCGGTCGCGCGACACGCGTGCGCCGAAGACGTTGCCCTACGTCGACCGTGTCGAGCGGGCGGCGACCGTTACGGGAATCGTCGCGGCGATCCTCCGCCACGGCGTCGGCGAGGTCTCCACGCTGTTCGCGTGGGAGCTGGGCATCGTCGTCTCGGTGGCCTTCGTGGTGATCCTCGTCGGCGAGGTGCTGCGGTTCGCCTGGAGCATCGACCGCTGGTGGCACGTCCGCCAGAACGCCTTCGTGCTGGGAGTGCTGGGAGCCTGGACCGTCGCCTGCATCGTGGTCCCGGTGCTGGCCGAGTTCCCCGGCAACGCGACGCCGGCGGGCGACTACTTCCGGCTCACGGAGATCGCCCTCGGCCTCGTCGCGCTGCTGCACGGGGTCGACGCGACACGTCGGCTCGCGGCCGGCGGTCGGAACCCCGGCTTCCTGCTCGTCGCCACGTTCGTCGTGTTGATCGCCGTCGGCACGACGTTGTTGATGCTGCCCGGAGCCCGGCGAGTCGAGGACGGGGCCGAGCGTGTCGGCGCGCCGTTCCGGGTCGCCGTCTTCACCGCGACGAGTGCGAGCTGCGTGACCGGGCTGATCGTCGTGCCGACCGGCTCCTACTGGAGCGACTTCGGCCACATCGTCATTCTCTGCCTGTTCCAGATCGGCGGGCTGGGCATCATGACGTGCGGGGCCCTCGTCGCGGCCACGCTGGGGACGCGGTTCGGCTTCCGCGAGGTGAACACGCTCGGGAACCTGCTCGACGCCGAGTCGGTCGGGGCGACGCGGACCCTGCTGAAGACGATCTTCGTCGCCACGTTGACGACGGAACTGGTCGGCGGGCTCGTCCTCTCGACGCTGTGGCCGGACCTGCCCGTCGGCCGCCGTCTGTTCCAAGGCTTCTTCCACTCGACGAGTGCCTTCTGCAACGCCGGTTTCTCGCTGGAGGACGACGGGTTCCTCGGCTGGGGGACTCGCTGGCAGGTCACGCTCGCCGTGCCGGCCCTCATCGTCGCGGGGGGGCTCGGCTTCGCCGTCACCTACAACGTCTGGCTCTGGATCCGGACGAGCCTGTTCGGGTCGGCTCCGCACCACTCGCCGCTGTTCCACTTCCCCGGCGAACGCGTGCGGCTCACGCTCGGTACGAAGCTCGTGCTCGCCACCACGGCCACGCTCCTCGTCGTCGGGACGTTCGGCTACTACCTGCTGGAGGCGCCCAGCCCCGTCCCCGCGAAGGTCGGCGAGCGGTGGTGCGACGCGTGGTTCCAGTCGGTCACGTTCCGCACGGCGGGCTTCAACACCGTGGACCACGGCGACCAGCAACCGGCGACCAAGCTGTTCGCCATGGTGCTGATGTTCGTCGGCGCGTCGCCCGGCTCGACCGGTGGCGGCATCAAGACGACGACCTGCGCGATCGCCGTGCTCGCGGTCGCCGCCGCCCTCCGGGGCCACGCCCGGGTCGACGTCGGCCACCGCACCGTGCCGGCCGGACAGGTCACGCGGGCCCTCACCGTCATCGCGCTCGGCCTCACGGCGCTCGTCGGGACCATCCTGATGCTGCTCGTCTTCGAGGGCGAAGGACACCACGACTTCCTCGACCTCTGCTACGAGGCGACCTCGGCGACCGCGACCGTCGGGGTCTCGACCGGCCTGACCGGCGAACTCCGGCCGCCGTCCCAGTACGTGCTGATGGTCGCGATGTTCCTGGGCCGCGTCGGCCCGCTGACGTTGTTGCTCGCCCTCGCCGGACGACGGGGCGACGTTCGCTACCAGTATCCCGAGGAGCCGGTCAGCCTCGGCTGACGCGGAGTCGCACCATGCAGCAGATCGCCGTCATCGGACTGGGTCGCTTCGGCACCGTGCTCGCGCAGACGCTGCACGAGAGCGGCGTGCAGGTCCTCGGCATCGACAACTCCGTCAGCCGGGTGAACGACCTCGGGGACGAGCTCGACCGCGTCGTCGCGCTCGACTCGACCGACCGGAGCGCCCTGGCGAGCCAGGCGGTCGACGAGGTCGACGTCGCCGTGGTCGCGATCGGCGAGGCGTTCGAGGCGGCCCTGCTCACGACCGTCATCCTCAAGAAGATGGGCGTCGCGAAGGTCATCTGCCGGGCCCAGACTCCCTACCACGCCGAGATCTTCAAGCAGGTCGGCGCGGACGAGGTGATCCAGCCCGAGGTCCAGGCGGGCTCCCACCTCGCTCGCCGGCTCGCGCACCCGAAGATCGACGACTTCGTCACCTTGTCCGAGGGCTTCGCCATCATCGAGATCCGCACCCCCGCCCAGTTCGTCGGCAAGGCGCTGAAGGACCTCGCCCTCCGGACGACGTACGACGTGAACGTCGTCGCCGTTCGGCCGAAGACGGTGGTCCAGGACGGGGACGGCGAACGCCGAGAGGTCGCCGGGGCGATCGCCATTCCCCGCCCGAGCGACATGCTGACGGCCGACGACGTGCTCGTCGTCATCGGCTCCGAGGAGTCGCTCGCCCGGCTGCCCAAGGAGTAGCCCCCGGGCGGCTCAGTTCCGCTCCGGGTCGCGGTCGCGAACCTCGAGAACCCGCGTCGCCGTTTCGAGTCGCCCCCGGACCTCGGCGGCCTGGCGGGTCGCACCGAGGCGTTCGAGCCGCAGGACCGCCGTACGCCACGCCCGGAAGGCGGGGCGGGTGCGTCCCAGCCGCCAACAGACCTCGCCCAAGTCGCCGAGCACCGTCGCGGCGGCCTCCTCGTGGCGGAGATCGACCTGCATTCGGTACGCCCGCCAGAGCGCGGCCAACGCACCGTCGTGCCGATGCTCGCGGAGGTACAGGCGGCCAAGCTGTGCGAGCGCCCGTGCGACCTCGGCGTCGTCCTCGGCGATCCGCAGGGCACCGAGCAACAACCGCTCCGGCTCGGACGGACTCGCCGGCGAACCGGCCGGTGCCGTTGCGTGCGCGGCCGACTCGGCCAGCGCGATCAGCAGGCGGCCGTTGACGAGGCCGGCTTCGTTCGCGACCCGGGTCAGCCGCTGCAGCAGGCGGTCCGCCTCGCTGTCACGGCCCGCTCGACGCAGCATCGAAACCAGCACGTCTCCCGCATCGAGGAACAACGCCGGTTCGAGGTTGAGCGTCCCGGCGGCGAGAAGCCCCTCGAGCTCGACGACCGCCTCCTCGACCCGCCCGGCTCGCTCCAACCACGTCGCCCGTGCGACACAGGTCGGGCCGAGCGGATCGACGCCGCGGGCCAGCCGGACCTCGCGTTCGGCCTCCTCGGACCGGCCCCGCTCTCGGAAGAACTCGGCACGCTCCAAGTGGGCGGCCACCGCCACGGACGGTGCCACCTCCGGCGTGATGTCGGACATCAGTCGTTCCCCGCTGATCAGGTCGGGGAACGGTCGAACGTCGATTCGAGACGTGCTTCGGACTGCGAGAAGCACCACTCCATGATCCGCGGGAGCGAGGCAGAGTCAATACGATCGCGACAACCGGACCGAAAATCGCCGATCGCGGCTCGTTGTCGGCCGCCACCGCCAAGCTGCCGACGATTCACGGCGATTTGCGTTCACCCGCACTCGAATCGCGACGGGCGTCTCGGAGCCGACGAACGGATTGCGTGTAACGAGCGGCTGCCTCCCGCCATCTCTCTGCGAGACCGTTCCCCACCACCGAGATCCCCGCCATGCGATCGCTCTTCCTCGCACTTCCGCTGTTCGTGGCCGCCCCACTCTCGGCAACGGCCGAGACCGTCGAGGTCGCCGACGTCGATGCGTTGGTGGCCGCCGTCGGCGAGGCGGGTGAAGGGACGGTCGTGTCGATCGCCGCCGGGACCTACGAGCTGACGGCCCCGCTCGAGCCGGCCTCGGGAGTCACGCTGCGGGGGGCCGGTATGGACAAGACGATCCTGACGAACGCCAAGTCCTGGAAGCCGTCGGTGAAGACGCTCCCGGACCCCGAGATGACGACCAAGGGGATGGACACGCGGGCGTACCTGGTCCGGCTGCAGGACAAGTCGGCCGGCGTGACGATCTCGGACCTCACGCTGCACGGCCCGCAGATGCACGGGGCGGTCTTCGGCTGGCAGCCCAGCGACCTGCACGTCCACCACGTCCGCGTGAAGGAGACGCTGTGGACCGGCATCCGCACGTTCGGCATGCGGAACGCGAGGATTCACGACTGCGAGTTCCTCGACGCCGGCGGGCGGTGGAAGCGAGGCGGTGAGCCGGGCGTGAAGGGGGGCATCACCGGCGGGGCCGTGTTCGGCATCTGGATGAAGGACACCGAGATCGCCCACAACCGCTTCCTCCGCACCCGGCAGGAGCGGCAGCACGAGTTCTACGGCATCAAGGGTCGGCAGGGGAAACGCTGCCGCATCCACCACAACACCATCGAGGTCAACTTCTCGATCGAGTTCCCCTTCGAGAACGACGAGGACAACGAGATCGACCACAACGTCTGCCACGGCACGATCAGCATCCCCAAGTACGCCGGCGGCCCCGTCCCGGAGAGCGGCCGCACGTTCCACATCCACCACAACTGGATGAAGCCCGGCTACTCGATCGAGTTCGTCCGGAACGGCGTCGAGATCGACCACAACCTCTTCGACTTCGACCCCCAGAAGGACGGCGGCAACCTGATCTCCGGCTTCGGCCGCGCCCCGGCCAAGGGGCCCGCCGTCTTCCACAACAACCTCGTCAACAACCCGGGCCGCGGCGTCGTCTGGATCAACGAGCCGTACGCGAACCTGACCGTCCGCAACAACCACATCGTCGCGCGGACGACCGTCACGCCCCGCAAGGAGGGCCTGTTCGGCTTCAACCAGAAGTGCGACTTCGCGACGTTCGCCGTCCGCGACAACGTCGTCGAGTGCATCGGCCTCGCCCGACCGCTCTTCCGGAACGAGGAGAGCTACGCGACCACCGTCGAGAACAACAAGCTCGTGAACGTCGCCGACGCCGAACGGCTGGAGAACCCGAAGGCCGACCGCCCCGTCGGACTGGAGGCCCCGCTGAAGTTCGAGTGCGGCGTCCACGGCGAGTTCACCGTCGACGGCTGGAACGCCGGCCCGACGAAGCGGTGATCCCGGCCTACTTCTCGGCACCGAGGAGGAAGGTGAGCATCGCCTCGGTGTGCGTCCGCCAACAGATCCAGTCGGTGCCGTCGTTCGTGACGAGCGTCTCGACGTCGTAGCCTGCCTTCCCGAGCCGTTCGGCCATCCTCTTCGAGGCGACGGCCATGTCCCAGTTCTCCTGGGGGTTCGTCAGGTCGAACTCGCCCCACTGGAGCAGGATGTCGCTCCTCGGGCCCGGCGTGTCCAGGGCACCGTCGATCATGGGAACCAGAAGTTCGAAGACGTGCAGGGAGTGCACCCCGATGCGGCCGATCTGGTCCCGGTTGCCGAGCCCTGACGTGAGCGTGAGCACGCCCGTGATGCTCGAGCCGAGCGACGAGCGGTCGTCGCGGTCCCGGGAGACGTTGTACCGCTCTTCGACCATCGGGATCAGCTCGCTGCCGAACATCGACTCGTATCCGGCCGCCCCGAGGAACGGGTTGAACGGGCGGTCGACGAAGACGAGCACGGCGGGTCGCAGCTTGCCCTGCTTCGTGAGTGCCTCGACGGTTTGCGGCAGCCGCCCGCTGCCGCGCGCTGGTTCACCGTGGTGCACGAACACGACGGGGTACGGGTCCGCGTCCTTCGAGTACCCGGGCGGCGTGTACACGACGACCGCGATCTTCTCGCCGTCCATCGCCTTGCTCACCAACTCGGTCTTCGTCAGCGTCCCGGCCAACGGCGTCTTCTCGTCCGGCACCACGCTCGTCTTCCGTTCGGGCATGTCGAACCACGACATCGTCAGCGTCTCCGTACCACCGAACAGCGACATCTCGAGGTCCTCGAGGAACAGGCTGCTCTTCACGGTTCGCGGGTTCGACGGGTCGGTGATCGTCTCGAAGTCGGCAACGAAGACGTACGCGGCGCGGGTGTCCTTCGGAATGCGGGCCGAGTAGTAGAAGAGGTCGGTCCCGGGAACGCGGGCGAGCGACTGCTCTTGTCTCGCACCGAAGAGGTCCCCCGCGACGGCGACGTCCTGGTAGTCGCCGCGAAGCGTGAAGTGAACGACGTCCCCCTCGACGTAGGGCGTCGACTTCACCGTTCCGAGGAAGCGGTCGACGACGGCCTGTTTGTCGGGCCCGGTCTTCTCCGCGGCGACGCGGTCGAGCATCTGCCGGAACTTCTCGCCCACTGGACCGTCACCCGCGAGCCGCGGCGGGGCGGCCTCGCCCGGGACGACGTCGACGCGGGCGATCTCGCCGATGCTGCGAACGTAGATCGCGTCGCCGTCGACGGCGGGAACGCTCCACGTCGTGTTCTCGAACACCTTCGTTGCGGCGAGTTCCGTGTACTCGTCCTCACCGGTCTTCGCGACGTGCACGGTGCCGTCCTTCGTGACGATCACGAGATGCCCGTCGGCGACGGACAGGAACCCGTCGCCCGGGTCACGCGAACGCCAGATCAACTCGCCGCTCACCTGGTCGACACAGGTCAGGACGCGAGAGCTGAAACCGTAGAGCCGGTCACCAACTCGCACGGGCACGTTGTAGGAGTTCCGGATGCTCCGTTCGGACCAGTCGGTCTCGACGGCCTCGAGGCTGTCCTTGCGGGTCTCGACACCGACCACCCGCGAGGCGTCGTCGTCGTGGGCGAGGAAGACGCGATCGCCGCCGAGCGGCACGGGAATCAGGCTCCACGCTCCGCGGCCTCCCTGCCCTTCGTGGGCGAACTCGAACAACGACTTGCCCTTTGGATCGACCGCCCCGAGCTTCTCGTTGCCTGTCCAGACGACGGCACGCTCACCGTGAAGCGTCGTCGGCACCGGGGACTGGTACCCGACCGCGTCCTCGCCGGCCCCCCACAGAACCTTGCCGGTCTTCGGGTGGATCGAGGCGACCGTGCCGACCGGCGGCCCGAGTTGGACGAGGAGTTGATCACCCACGACGACGGGAGACGCCCCGAATCCGTAGAAGATCGGCGTCAGCTTCAGATCGCCGGCCAGGTCGACCTCCCAGGCGAGCTCGCCGGACTCCAGTTCGAGTGCGACGAACTTCCCCGCGGGTGACATCGCGTAGACGTGGCCGAAGCCGATCGCCGGCGTTGCGATCGGGCCGTCGTGGGCGCCGTTCGCCCCCTTGAACCGGGGACCGGTCGCGTACTTCCACAGTTCGCTTCCGTCCTTCGCGGACAGGCAGACGACGTAGCCCGTCTCCTCGTCGCAGTAGCCGGTGACGACGTGGTCGCCGACGACCGAGACGCTGGAGTACCCGCTCCCGAGCGGTTGCCTCCACCGGGTCACCAGCTTCACGTTCTCGCTGCGAGACAGCAGTCCGCCCGGCTCGGCGTGTCCGTCGACCTTGGGACCGCGAAGATGCGGCCAGTCGGCCTGGGCGAGGCTGGACGTCAGCAGCAGTGTGGCCGTGGCAACAACGCGCATCGATACGTGCATGGGAGCAGGCTCGCCGAGTCGGGGGGAGTGCGATCGGCGCGAATGCTACGCACGCCGGTGCGGAGCGGCCAGCCGTTCTTCGACGACCGGATCGCATTTGAGGCGATCTTCACTCTCAGAAGCCGCGGGCCGTGCGGATGTCGTCGAAGTTCCGCAGGTCGTAGCCGATGCCGGCGTAGTCGAGCAGGCTGCAGAGGGCGCGGACGGCGACGCCCATGCCGTCGGGGCCGCTGAAGCCGCCGAACTGGCCGCCCCCCTTCACGTGCGGCTCGAGTTCCAGGAACAGTCCCGGCAGGCCGAGGGCCTCCATCTTCTTGTTGAGGGCCGGCAGGTGGGCCCGCAGATCCCGCAGTATGTACTCGTGGCCGCTGTCTCCTTCGTTCGCCGGGACGAAGTTCTTCAGCATGTCCTCGTCGACGTGGCCGCCCGCCTCGCCGTCGGCGTCCGCCTCGGTCAGCCCGGAGGTGTAGTCCTTGACGTGGGCGTACCCGAGGTAGGGCCGCATCTGCTGGTACTGCTGGAAGCACTGCACCGGCGAGTAGCCCTGCGAGGAGAGGTTGCCGCCGTCGAAGATGAGGACGACGTTCTCGCGGTCGAGCCGCTTGGCGAGTCCGGCCATCAACTCGCCGTTCTGGCCGATGAGGTTCGCCTCGACCTCGAGGGCGTAGACGAGCCCCTCCTCGGCGAAGAGATCCGCGATCTCGGCGATGCGGTCGACCGACTGCTGCAGGTACTTGTCGGGCGTCTCCTTCTGCGGGTGGTAGAAGGAGAAGCAGCGAACCATCTTCGCCCCGAGGGCGTGGGCGGCCCGAATGGTGTTGGCGACCTCCCCCTCGATGTACGCCTTCGGCTCGACGTACGCGTTCTTCGACCCGTCGTTCACGTCGAGCAGCTTCACCTTGCCGATGCGGCTGCCGATGCTCGTGACGTTGACGTGGTACTGCTTGTGGAGGGCGGCGAGCTTCTTCAGCTGGTCGTCGGTCAGCTCGACGACGTGCTCGACGTTGCCGTCCCCTTCGACGTCGACGAACCGCGGCGTGTACCACTTGAGGCCGATTGCCGACATGGCGGTGAGCTGTTCGAGGGCCGTCTTGTGATTGGCGGCCTCGTCGGCGAAGGCGGAGAGAACGACTCGGGGCGTGACCATGATTGAGCTTCGTCGTTGGTGGTTCGGTTTCTCGTATTGGTGGGCTCGGCCCACCACGCCGGGGGGAAGACCGAGGTCCTCGTGGGTGTTCGACGGCAGACGGAACCGCGTTCGTCAGCCGATTCGTATGCCTTGGTGGGCAGAGCCCACCCTACTTCCTGAGTTCGCGATCAGCCGAGGGCCTTGCGGAACCGCTCGACGGCTTGTTCGACGTTGTCGCGGCTGTTGAAGGCGGAGAGGCGGAAGTAGCCTTCGCCGCTGGCGCCGAAGCCGCTGCCGGGGGTGCCGACGAGGTGGCCGCGGTCGAGCAGTTGGTCGAAGAAGTCCCAACTCGTGGCGTTGCCGGGCGTCTTCAGCCAGACGTACGGGGCGTTGACGCCGCCGTAGACGGTGACACCTTGCGACTCCAATCCCTCGCGAACGAGGCGGGCGTTCTCCAGGTAGAACTCGACGAGCCGGCGGATCTGTTCCTTCCCGTCGTCCGAGTACGCGGCCGCGGCCCCCTTCTGCACGACGTAGCTGACGCCGTTGAACTTCGTGCTCTGCCGGCGGTTCCACAACGGGTGGATCGCCTGTTCGGTTCCGTCGGCCGTCTTCCCCTTGAGTTCCTTCGGGACGACGGTGAAGGCACAGCGGGTACCGGTGAAGCCGGCGTTCTTCGAGAAGCTGCGGAACTCGATGGCGACCTCCCGCGCCCCGGGGATCTCGAAGATCGAGTGCGGGATGCCCTCCTCGGTGATGTAGGCCTCGTACGCGGCGTCGTACAGGATGATGCTGCCGTGCTCCTGGGCGTAGGCGACCCACGTCGCGAGGGCGTCCTTCGTGATCACGGTGCCAGTGGGGTTGTTCGGATAGCAGAGGTAGACGAGGTCCACGTGCTCGCGGGGGAGGGCCGGCTTGAACTCGTTCTCGGCCGTCACCGGCAGGTAGACGAGCCCCTCGTACCGACCGGAGTCGTCGGCCGGGCCGGTGTGGCCGGCCATCACGTTCGTGTCGACGTAGACCGGGTAGACGGGGTCGGTGATGGCCGTGACGTTGCCGCTGCCGAAGACGTCGAGGATGTTGCCCGTGTCGCACTTGCTGCCGTCGGAGACGAAGATCTCGTCGTCGGCGACGTCGATGCCGCGGTCGCGGTAGTCGGTCTGGGCGATGGCCGCTCGCAGGAAGTCGTACCCCTGTTCGGGGCCGTAGCCGCGGAACGACGAGCGGGTCGCCATCTCGTCGACCGCCTCGTGCATCGCCTCGACGATCGCGGGCGGGAGCGGCTCCGTGACGTCGCCGATGCCGAGCTTGATCACGTCGGCGGCGGGGTTCGCCTCCTGGAAGGCCTTCACGCGGCGGCCGATCTCCGGGAAGAGGTAACCGGCCTGGAGCTTCAGGTAGTGGTCGTTGACGCGGGCCATGGTCGGGCTCGAAACCTCTCGGGCAGCAATACCAGCAGACCTGCGTGGGTGCAGAGCACCGGACGACGCAGAACTGCGGAGAACACGTGGGCCCCGTGTTCTATAGGATCCGCCGCGGAGATTCACGCTCCCACGTTCGGGCCGCCGGGTTGTCGACGGGCGGGATCCGGCTGCTATCCTCCCGTTCGTCAAATCGTCTCGTCGGAAGGACTTCGATGCCCTCGTTCCCCCCGGTGCTGTTGGCCCAACCCGCCCAAGAGATTCCCGGCTCCGTGCCCGACGCCGACGCCCCCGGGCTCCCCCCGGCGCCGCGGTCGGTCGACGACGTCGTCAACTCGACCAGCGAGCTCGTGCAGCAGGCGTACGACTTGATCGTGACGCACGGGATGAACTTCCTGTTCAACCTGCTGGCGGCCATCGTGATCTTCATCGTCGGCCGCTGGCTGGCCGGCGTGCTCGTGCGGTTGCTGAAGTCCGTCACGCGACGGGCGAAGTTCGACGACATGCTCGTCAACTTCGTGGGCAACCTCGCCTACAGCTTCATGCTGGCGTTCGTGGTGATGGCGGCCCTGGAGCGGCTGGGCGTGAACACGACCTCGTTCGCCGCCGTGCTCGCCGCCGCCGGCCTCGCGGTCGGGCTCGCGCTGCAGGGCTCGCTGTCGAACTTCGCCTCGGGTGTGATGCTCGTCTTGTTCAAGCCGTTCAAGGTCGGCGACTTCGTCGAGGCGGCCGGCACGAAGGGCATCGTCGAGGAGATCCAGATCTTCCACACCCGCCTGCGAACCCCGGACAACGTCGCCATCATCGTTCCGAACGGCGAGATCACCGACGGGGTCATCTCGAACTACGCCGACAAACCGACCCGCCGCGTCGATCTCGTCTTCGGCTGCGGGTACGACGACGACCTGCGGGCCGTCAAGCAGTACCTCGTCGACGTCGTGAACTCCGACGAACGGATCCTGAAGGATCCCGAGCCGGTGGTCGCGGTCGACTCGCTGGGCGACAGCAGCGTGAACCTCGTGGTCCGGCCGTGGGTGAAGGCCGAGGACTACTGGGCGGTGAAGTGGGACCTGGTCGAGAAGATCAAGATCGGCTTCGACGACCGCGGCTTCAGCATCCCGTTCCCGCAGACCGACGTGCACGTGCACCAGGGCGACCTCGTCATCGGCGGGCGCGTGGCCTGTGGGGGGGTCGAGGCGGTCTTCTTCTTCC
>JANQQW010000317.1 GCA_028284885.1 Planctomycetaceae bacterium | reverse complement strand
TCCGGCGAACGGCTGCCCGACAGGTGGCCGGCGACGACGGCCGGTGGACGACGATCACGCTCGTCGCCCACGGAAACCGGTTCGCCACGTGGGTGAACGGCTACCCGGTCGCGGTCTTCGAGGACGATCGCGAGCCGAGCGACAACCCCCGCAAGGGACGACGGGACGCGGCCGGCCACCTGAGTCTCCAGGCACACGACGCCGAGACGACGATCGACTTCCGCAACCTCGACCTCGCCACCTACCCCGAGTGAGCAACGCGCTCGGCGAGGCGAGCGACGGCCGTCACGAGGGTCTCGGCCGGTGCGAGTTTCGGGACAACGGTGACGAGGTCGCCCGGCCGGCCGGGCGGGCCGACGGGTGGCATCGTCCTCGAGACGACCGTCGGTCGCTCTCGTTCCCGCCGCTCGGCCACGACGTCGCGGACTCGATCGGTCCACGGGTCGCCGTCGATCACGAGAACCCCGGCGAATGTGGCGTCATCCGGGGCCGAGGGAGTTGTGCACGCCCCCTTCGGCAGATCGAGCTGGTCGGCCCAACACTCCGCGAGTGCACGGTCCGGCGAGACGACGCGAACCTCGGTCTCCTGCGGCGACATCACGACCGCATGGTCGAACGCCCACGTCTCGTCGCGTGACGCGGTCAACGGCAGCGGGAGACGCGTGCCGGACAACACGGCTCGTTCGGTCGCGAGCCGACTCGCCGCGTTCCGAGCGGGAACCTGAGCAGCGAGTGGCCACAGGTCGCGGGTGCGGCCGATCGACTCACAGTACGAGGACTTCACGACGACGAGCCGAGCAAGGGTGGAGTCGGCCAACACCCGGGCAACGTCACGCGACGAGTACGCGTCGGGGTCCGTCAGGCAGACGACCACGAGGTCGGCTGCCCCCGGGTCGTCGGTCGGCACGACGTCCTCGTCGGCGAGGAACCGTGTGACGGCTGCCATCTCGGGATGGGCCGGGTCGCCGAGGACAAGGCAGCGGACGGTCGTCTCGGTGTTCGGCACACTCGGCTCGCGACGTCGGGTTCGTTCGGGTCAGGAGCGGACATCGGTCCCGAGGGTTCGGTTCAAAACGGCCTACTCGACCGTCCACGTGTCGCCGCTGTTGAACAACGCCTCGAGGTCGCCGTCTCCCTTCTGTTCGACGACCTGCTCGAGTTGCCTCTCGACCTCCTCGTTGTAGACCGGGCGGTCGACGTCGCGGAAGACGCCGACCGGTTCGGGGAACTCGGGGTGCCGCATGCGGGCGAGGAGGAACGCGAGGCTCGGTTCCTCGGCCTGCTCGTCGTGGAACAGCAGGTCGTCCTCGGCGACGTCGGCGAGGCGGACGATCTCGGGCCGGTTGCCCTCGCTGACGCGGATGCCCTTGTCGCGTTCCTTGCCGAAGACGAGCGGCTTGCCGTGCTCGAGGTAGACCAGGTTGTCGTCCTTCTGGTCCTTCTTCTGGGCGTAGAAGAAGGCCCCGGAGTTGAACACGTTGCAGTCCTGGTAGACCTCGACGAACGACGTGCCACGGTGCCGGGCGGCGCGTTCGAGCGTGTAGGTGAGGTGCTTGATGTCCACGTCGACCGAGCGGGCGACGAAGGTGGCGTCCGAGCCGATGGCGACGGAGAGCGGGCTGAGTGGCAGGTCGATCGAGCCGTACGGGGTGCTCTTCGTGCGGGCGCCGACCGGGCTCGTGGGGGAGTACTGACCCTTCGTGAGCCCGTAGATCTGGTTGTTGAAGAGGACGATGTTGAGATCGACGTTGCGGCGGATGGCGTGCATCAGGTGGTTGCCGCCGATGCTGAGTGCGTCGCCGTCGCCCGTGATGACCCACACCTGCGTGTCCGGTGCGGCCAACTTGACGCCGGTGGCGATGGCCGGGGCCCGTCCGTGGATGCTGTGGAAGCCGTAGGTGTCGACGTAGTACGGGAACCGGCTGCTGCAGCCGATGCCCGAGACGAAGACGAACTTCTCCTTCGGCAGGCCCAGCGAGGGCAGGACCTTCTTCATCTGGGCGAGGATGGAGTAGTCCCCACACCGCGGGCACCAGCGGATTTCCTGGTCGCTGGCGAAGTCCTTGGCGGTGAGAACGGGCAGTTGTTCGGTGGTCATGAGTGGTTTTCGGTGTTCGGTGTTCGGTGTTCGGTTCTTGTCGAACTTGGTCCGTTGACCGGAGGCAGCGGGTTGCGTGGATCGGGTTTCGGTGTTCGCCGGTCGGTCCGGAGAGCGAACACCGAAAATCGCACGCTAGGCATTGAGGACTTCGTCGATCCTCTCGTTGAGTTCCGAGACGAGGAACGGCTTGCCGGCGATCTTGTTGAAGGCGATCGCGTCGACGAGGAACTCGGACCGGACGACCAACCGCAGTTGGCCGTTGTTCAGTTCCGGGATCAGCACCTTCTCGTAGCTCGCGACGACGTCGCCGAGGTTCCGTGGGAACGGGCTGAGGTACCGCAGGTGGGCGTGGGCGACGGACTGCCCCTTGGCGATCGCCTTGCGGACGGCGGTGCGGACGCTGCCGAACGTGCCGCCCCAGCTGAGGACGAGCAGGTCGCCGGACTCGGGCCCGTGCACGTCCTGCTCGGGGATGTCGTCGGCGATGAGGGCGACCTTGCGGGCCCGGGTCTTCGTCATGTGGTGGTGGTTGGCGGGCGAGTACTCGACGTTCCCGGTGACGTCCTTCTTCTCCAGTCCCCCCACGCGGTGCTCGAGACCCGGAGTGCCCGGCACGGCCCAGGGCCGGACGAGGTTCTCGTCTCGCTTGTACGGCATGAAGGACCGTTCGCCGTCCTCTTCCCAGTTCGGCTCGGTCGGGTGTTCGACCTTGATCGGCACGAGGTCCGAGACGTTCGGGATTCGCCAAGGTTCGGCGCCGTTGGCGATGTAGCCGTCGGTCAGCAGGATGACGGGCGTCATGTGCTCCACGGCGATCCGCAGGGCCTCCTGGGCCATCGCGAAGCAGTCGCCCGGCGTGGCGGCGGCGACGACCGGCATCGGGGACTCGCCGTTCCGTCCGAACATCGCGAGCAGCAGGTCGGACTGCTCGGTCTTCGTCGGGAGTCCGGTACTGGGACCGCCGCGTTGCACGTCGACGATGACGATCGGGAGTTCGGTGATCATGCCGAGGCCCATCGCCTCCCCCTTCAGGCAGATCCCGGGGCCACTGCTGGCGGTGACGGCGAGCTGTCCGCCGAAGGCCGCACCGACCGCGGCCGACATCGCGGCGATCTCGTCCTCGGCCTGGAACGTCTTCACGCCGAAGTGCTTCAGCTTCGAGAGCTCGTGCAGGATGTCGCTGGCCGGGGTGATGGGATAGCCGGCGTAGACGAGCTGCTTGCCCGAGAGCTTGGCGGCCGCCGCGAAACCCATGGCGACGGCCTCGTTCCCCGTGATCTTTCGGTACTTGCCGGGGGCGAGCTGGGCGGGCGGCACGCTGTAGTGGACGGCGAACTGTTCGGTGGAGAACCCGTAGTTGCTGCCGCCGGCGAGGGCCCGCATGTTCGCCTCGGCGATCTCCGGCTTCTTGGCGAACTTCGCCTTCAACCACTCCTGCGTCGGCTTGGGGTCCCGCTCGTACAGCCAGTAGACGAGGCCGAGCGCAAAGAAGTTCTTGCAGCGGTCGGCCTCTCGCTGCGACAGGCCGAGTCCCTCGACGGAGTCCCGCGTGAGCCGCGTCATGGGGACCTTGTGGACGCTGTAGCCGGCAAGTTCGTCCTCCTCCTCGAGCGGGTTGGACTCGTATCCGGCCTTGGTGAGGTTCCCCTTGTCGAAGGCGTCCTCGTTGACGATGAGCGTGCCGCCCCGCTTCAGGTCCTTTACGTTCGTCTTCAGGGCCGCCGGGTTCATCGCGACGAGGGTGTCCACCTCGTCGCCCGGGGTGAAGATGTCCTCGCTGGAGAAGCTGACCTGGAAGCCGGAGACGCCGGAGAGCGAGCCCTGCGGAGCGCGGATCTCGGCGGGGAAGTCGGGGAGCGTGCTGACGTCGTTGCCGAAGACGGCGGAGACGTTGGTGAACTGCGTGCCGGCGAGCTGCATGCCGTCGCCGCTGTCGCCGCAGAAGCGGACGACGACGGTTTCGAGTTCCTCGACCGGCTTGTCACTCGGCTCTGTGGCCACGTCGGTTGCCATGGGTGCTGACTCCCGGACGGGACGTCCAAGTGGACGCGAGCGCCGTCCCGATGCGTGTTTCGTGTGGGTGATCTCTGGGTGGGGCCGTCCGGCGACTGGAACTCAGGCTGCCTCCGCGGTGCGAACGACGGACGGACTTCGGGCACGGTCGATCTCGGAATCGCCGAGGCCGTCCGCGACTTGGACGAGGACGACACTCGACTCGAGGGTCGAGAGAAACGGCCTGACGGCATGCTGACGCGGCACGGTCGAGCAGGCGGGGCTTCGCGCGTCGAGCGGCAGCCCACAGTCCGTCGGTCGCGGCCCGTTGGGCGATCGGCACTCGACGACCGAGCGCGGCAGCTGCGGACCGTGCACACCGCCGTCGGCGTCCACCGTGGCGGGCTTGAGAACGCTGTGCAGTTCCATCGCATCACCTCGCTGGCCGAGCGTCGGACCGAGAGGAGTGACGACGGCGAACCGGCATCACCACCGGCATTCTTACAGTCGGGGTAGAAGGTGAAAAGGTCAGCGTGGCTCGGATTCGGCAGGCCACGGCGAAAATCGGGGTCGTGCGGATCCGGCGACCGTTGGCCGAGTTGCGTCCGGCGTTCCGAGCAGACATCATCGACGAATTCCGGCGGCCTCGCCCGGTCGCCCTGCCGGCCCACCCAGAGAGACCGACATGCCCAGCTCCGCTACCGAGAATCGCCGCGACTTCCTGAAGACCTCCGCCCGAGTCGCCGGCACCGCCGCCGTCATCGGTGCCGCGAGCCAACACGCTCGGGCATTCGCCGGGGAGGACAACACCGTCCGCGTGGTTCTCGTCGGCTGTGGTGGCCGGGGCACGGGGGCGGCGGCGAACGCCGTTCAGGTGAAGGGGAGCCCGGTCCAACTCGTCGGCATGGCGGACGTCTTCCGCGACCGCCTCGACCGCAGCTACGACACGCTCGCCAAGAACTTCGCCGACAAGGTCGACGTGCCGGAGGAGCGGAAGTTCGTCGGCTTCGACTCCTACAAGTCGGCCATGGACCTGCTCGAGCCGGGCGACGTGGTCATCCTGACGACCCCGCCCGCCTTCCGCTGGGTGCACTACGCCTACGCCATCGAGAAGGGTCTCCACGTCTTCATGGAGAAGCCGGTCACGGTGGACGGGCCCTCGTCGCGGCGGATGCTGGAGTTCAACGAGAAGGCCAAGGAGAAGAACCTGAAGGTCGGCGTCGGCCTGATGTGCCGGCACTGCGTCGCCCGCGGCGAACTCTACGACCGCATCCGCGACGGCCAGATCGGCGACGTGCTGGAACTCCGGGCCTACCGCATGGCCGGCCCGACCGCATCCGCCGCCAGCGGGCCCCGGCCCGAGGGGATGGACGAGCTCGAGTACCAGATTCGCCGCTTTCACTCCTTCCTGTGGGCCAGCGGCGGCGCCTACAGCGACTTCCTGATCCACAACATCGACGAGTGCTGCTGGATGAAGGACGCCTGGCCGGTCGAGGCCGAGGCGACCGGCGGCCGCCACTATCGCGGCGACATGATCGACCAGAACTTCGACCAGTACAGCGTGGAGTACACGTTCGACGACGGCACGAAGCTGTTCCTCCGCGGCCGCACCATGCCCGGCTGCCAAAACCGGTTCGCCAGCTACGTCGGCGGGTCGAAGGGCTCGGCCGTCATCTCCGCCCGCAGCCACTGGCCCTCCCGCGCCCGCATCTACAACTCCTGGGACTGGACCAAGGAGAACGAGGTCTGGAACTGCGGGAAGGAGACGGTGAACCCGTACCAGAAGGAGTGGGAGGACCTCGTCGAGGCGATTCGCGAGGACAAGGCGTACAACGAGGTCGAGCGTGGCGTGGAGGCGAGCCTCGTCACGGCGATGGGCCGCATGGCCGCCCACACCGGACAGAAGTGGACCCGCGACCAAACGCTGAACCACGACGTCGAACTCGGCACCGCCCCCGACGGCACGACCGTCGCCGACCTCACCCTCGGCGGCCCGCCCCCGCTCCGGGAGAACGACAAGGGCAAGTACCCGGTCCCCATGCCGGGCGTGATCACGAAGCGCGAGTTCTAGGAAGGCAGTTTCGAGTGACGAGTTTCGAGTTTCGAGCAAGACGGCTTGGACCAGAAACTCGAAACTCGAAACCCGAAACTCATCCGTGTGGGTCAAACTCTGCGGCATTCGTGACGTCGAGACCGCCTTGGTCGCCGCCGAGGTCGGGGCGGACGCAATCGGTTTGAACTTCTACGCGAAGTCGCCGCGTTGCGTTTCGGTCGCGGTCGCGGCGGAGATTGTCGCGTCGTTGCCGCAGCAGACGGCCGCCGTCGGGCTGTTCGTCAACCACTCGCTCGACGAGATCCTGCGGACGCTGGACGCCGTCCCGGTTGCGGCCGTGCAACTACACGGGGACGAGTCGCCCGCCGACATCGCGGCCGTCCTTCAGGCCTGGCCGGAGACGAGGATCATTCGGGCCCATCGGTTCGGCGGCAGCCTCGAACCGCTGCGGCAGGAGCTGGAGGAACTGGCCGCCCTCGCCGCGATGCCGACGGCCAACCTCGTCGACGCCGCCGTGCCGGGGGAGTTCGGGGGGACGGGGCACCGGATCCCGTGGGCGGCCCTTGCCGAGAGTTGGGACGAGACCGAGTTCCCGCCGCTGATTCTCGCCGGTGGCCTCCTGCCG
>JANQQW010000298.1 GCA_028284885.1 Planctomycetaceae bacterium | reverse complement strand
CGTCGTCATTCTGGCGACGCCCGGGCACACGCCGGGACACAAATCTTTGTTGTTGCGTTTAGAGAATGCCGGCGCTGTCCTTCTGAGCGGCCTCGGCGTGACTCGAGCGGACGGTCCTGCGACGCTCCTCTCTTGCGGCACCACCGGACCGGGATAGCGTTCCACGAACCGGTCACTCGCCTCACGAAACTCGCGGAGCCGGACCGGAATCGAGTCGTGCGGCCAGTCGCGGACGACACGACGCCAGTCGTCGACGAGCGGAATGCCGAATGACTGCGCCAACTCCCTGGTCTTCCTGCGAGTGTCGAAGACGACGCAGGGAACGTCGTGTTTGAGGCAGGCCACGAGGACGTGCATTCTCGCCGTGACGACGAGGTCCGCGGCGCCGAGCAGGGCGGCCCACTCGTACGGATTCTCCGCGACCAGGACGCTGTCGCCCACACCCGATTCGAAGCCCGCGACCTGCCATTCTGCAGGAAGCTCCACTCGTCCAACCACCTGGCGGTCCGGGACGATGCAGAGCGGTCGTCTCGGGTCGATGCCGAACTGCCGGAGCCGTTCGCGAGCGTTCTCGGCTGGCCACTCGCCTTCGAAAGCCACGGCGAAGGTCGGGTCCGGGACGACGGCATCGACGCGCAACCCGAGCGAGCGAACGAACTCGGCCGTGTGCTCGTCACGGACGCCGACGAGCGAGAACGCCGCCAAACGCTCCGTCATCGCGTCCCGAATCGACCCCGGTATGGTCTCGACGTCTGTGTCCCCGATCGTGACGGCGTGGGCAACGAGTGGGACGCCGAGGTTCGGAGGCGGCCAGTAGAGGTTCGGGAACGGAATGTAGACCGGGTCGTCGCGTGCCGGACGCCCGTTCGCGTCGAAACGCAGTTTCCAGACCTCGTCGCTGCCGACGACGAGCAGGTCGAAGCGGTCCGCGATCGTGTTCCAAAGCGCATCGGTTTCCGCGGTCGGCCACGTCTCGGAAGTCGCTCGGAAGGACTCCGAGAACGCACGGTTGCGATGCTGACGACGCGTCCGCACGCGCCCCACTCGGCGGAGCTTCGGCGGGTCGTACTGGCGGACGACTCGCACTTCGTAGCCCACCTCCGACAGGCAACGCTGCAGGCAAGCAGCCTGCAGGAGCGTTCCCTCGTTCGAGTAGTTGTAGAAGTAGGTTGCGAGACCAACACGATTGCCGTCATGCGTCATGGCGGCCTCTTCCGTCCGGGTGGACAGGACTTCCCTTCTCGGCACCAGCGACCTTGCTGACGAACGACCGAACGTCCTCCCGGAAAACCGCTGGATCGAGGAACGACCGATCGCGTGCCAACAGGAAGTCGTGTGCCGCGAGGATCCGGGGACGGGTGAGAAGGTCGGACACGTCGTCCAGGTCGTCGAAGTAGAGCGGGTACTCGGAGCCGAGGTACTCGACGACGGCCGGATGCCGGTTCACGAGCATCGGTGTCGCCCTCGCGAGGCACTCGACAACCGTGTTGGAGGCGGACGCATCGACGTACTCGGCCAGTACGAGGCATCGCGTCAGCAGGTCGTCGTAGTCGGTGTCAGAGAGCCGGTCCAGAACCTCGACGCCCGCGTGTCTGACTCGGTTCCCGTACACCGGTTGCTGCAGCAGTCGCCGTCTCGCACGGCGGAAGGCGCGGTGCTGTGACCGCAGGACCATGCGGCGGATCCAGCTCGGGGCCGACACCTGCTCGATCGCCACGACGTTCCGCAGGAAGAATCCCACCTGGACGATGCGCGGATCGTCGAGAAACCGCTCGGGATCGAACGTCGGCGCGGCCGCGGTGGGATGCCGGATCGCACGCACCGGAACGGCTAGTCGGTCTTGCATACGTTCCGCGGCGAACTCCGTGAGGGCCACCGCGCCGACGAGCGAGTCGAGACTTCGGTCCCACGCCTCGCTCGTCCGGTGCCAGGGAACGCGTTCGCCGACCAACCACGACGGGGCCGTGGGAGGAAGGTGGAACACGCCGATCCACGGCTCCCGATACCCCTCGAACCTCGCTTCTGGGTGAGAGAACGAGGCCTCGGCAAAGTCGTCGAAGGCGATCCCCGCGTTGCCCTCGAGCGTCGCGAGGTCGTTCCGCACCTCGGGCCAGCCACTGCGGTGATGATCGAAGCGGGGGCGACGTCCGACGTGACGGATCGTCGTCACCTTCCGACCGCTGGTGTCGCGGTGTCCTCGTTCCCCCGGCGGGGAAGCAGAGTTCGTCGCTCGACGTACGAATGCCGAGTAGTCTGCGGGAGTGTCGACTCCCGGTGATGCAGCCTCGACCCGGACGACGTCGATTCGGGAGCCGCTCTCCAACCAACGGAGTTGTTCCAGCGATTCAACCTGCTCGAGTGGTGAACGATCCGTGCCAAGGGACTCGAGGAATCCGCTTCGGAAGGCGTAGATCCCGGTGTGGATCCACCACGGCCCCTCCGGCCCGAACTCCCCAACACCGTCGCGGTCGAACGGAATCGGCGCACGGCTGAAGTAGAGGGCACGTCCGTCGGCGGCGACCACGACCTTGACGAGTGCCGGGTCGACGAGGTCAGCTTCGCCGCGTGCCGGCGCCGCGAGCGTGGCCACATCGGCCGGAGTGTCCGAGTCGAGAAGGTGCGACACGAGACGCTCTAGGCTGTCGGGGACGATCTCCGGCTCGTCTCCTTGGACGTTGACCACGAGTTCACCCCTCCACCCCAGTCGACGGACGGCCTCGGCAACACGGTCGGTCCCACTCGCGCACGGGCCCGTCTCGACGACGGTTCCGCCCCACCCCGCGACGATCGTCGCGATCTCCGTGGAGTCCGTCGCGACAACGACGTCGTCGAAGGCACGGACTCGACGGGCGGCCGCCCAGGTGTGCCGCAAGAGGGGCCAACCGGTCTCGTCGAGCAGGAGCTTTCGGGGAAGTCTCGTGGACTCCAGCCTGGCGGGGATGACGGCGAGAACGGTCACGTTGCAGTCCTCAGGATGATACGTTCGCGGGTGACGCACTCGGGTCGCCGCGGGTCGTGAGGACACGCTCGTACTCCTGTCGTGTGTGCTCGGCCTCGGGGCGGATGCGGAGCGACGTCTCGAAGGCGCGAGCCGCCTCGTCGTACCGCTCGACCCGTGCGAGCAGTGCGCCGAGATTGTGATGGGCGGCGGCGTTCCCAGGTTCGACCTCGGCCAGGTGTCGTAGCTGTTCCTCCGCCGCGTCTGGCGGACCGTGCTCGAACAGGAGTCGTCCCAGTTCGCGTTGCGGGTCGAGTTCGTCGGGCGGCAGACTCTGCAGCATGTCGATCGCCGCGCCGACCTCGCCGCGCTGCTCCGAAGCACGGGCCCGCAGGAGTGTCGCCTCCGCACCGAACTCGGTCTCTCGCTCCAGTCGGCCCGCGACCGAGTCCGCGCCTTCGAGTTGGCCCGACTTCACCAGGAACTCGCCGAGTGCTCGCCAGCCGGGCCGGTACTCGGGATGCTCGTCGACGATGGTCCGCCACTCTCGCTCGGCGTCGTCGGTGCGACCGAGTTCCTCGAGAACGATGGCGAGGTTGTGCCGGGCCTTGAAAGACGTCAGCCCGAGATCGACGCTCGCGAATCGGCGTTCGCCCTGCCGCTGCAGCAGTTCCGCGTAGACGTCTCGCGCCTCGTCGAGACGACCGAAGTGTTGGTGCAGGACGGCCGACCGGAAGCGAAGTTCCACGTCGTCCGGGTATCGCCCGAGTCCCTCCAGGCAGGCCTTCTCGGCCTCGTCGTCGCGGCCAGCGCGGCTCAGTGTCGAGGCGAGCAGCGCGTACGCCTTGCGGACGTGGGACTCCTCCTCCCCGGAGACGGCGATCGTCCGCCGCAGGTGCGCGACCGCCTCGTCGGTGCGATCGACGTCGGCGAACGTCATCCCGAGGTTGAACAGCACGAACGGGTGGTCGGGCCGCTCGGCGAGGTCCGCTTGCAGGATGCGGAGATCGCGTTCGATCTTCCGTTCGCGTCCTTCGGCCGTACGGTCCGAACCGGAGTGGACGACGAACAGGTCGGTGAATCGGACCTCCCCGTCGACGCGGCGAATCGCGGGCAGGAGTTGTTCGTGGATGCGGTGCTCGAACCGGACGTCCGAGCGGTTGCGGACGAGTTTGACGTGATCAACGGCGGTGACGTCGGTCGTGTCGTCTCCGGGACAGTGCACGCGGACGGTGTAGCCCAGCACGTCGTCGTCGTGTGGGCCGTGAGCGAGGTCTCGTAGACCACGACCGTTGACCTCGTCGATCGTGTCGTCGGAGTCCATCCAGAACAGCCACTCGCCGGTCGCGTGCCGGAACGACTCGTTCCGCGCGGCCGAGAAGTCGTCGCACCACGCGAAGTGAAACACCTTCGCCCCGAGTTCCCGGCAGATCTCGGGCGTCCGGTCCTTGGAGCCCGTGTCGACGACGATCATCTCGTCCACCCACGGGCGAATCGTCTCGATCGCCGGACGGATCGTCTGCTCGTTGTCGCGGACGATCATGCAAAGCGACAGCACCGGCCGCTCCACCGCTGCCGAACCCTCGGCAGTTTCCTCGTCGTCCTCCAGGACGAGACCCCCGCTCTCGGAGACGCTGATCCGGAACGTGGGCGTCACGTCGGACGGCTCCGATTCGTCCGCCGGCCCGTCGTCCGCCGGCGCCGACTCACCCCACTTCTCGTCGTAGAGCCGCTGGTTCTCCTCGAGGAGCCCGGCGAAGTCGACGCCCGCAGCGCGGAACGTCGCGCTCCCGACGTGGTGCACGAAGGAGTCGACGGCGACGACCGCACGATACCCGGCCTCGCGAGCGCGGCGGCAGAGGTCGTCGTCCTCGAAGTTGCCGATCCCGAAACGCTCGTCGAGCACGCCTACTTCGTCGATCACCCGACGATCGACCAGCAGACAGAAGCCGACCAACCGCTCGAGATCGACGACCTGGCCGGCGTGTTCCTCGGCCCAGTCCCAGGCGAAACCGTCGAGCGACTCGACGTGCTCGTACCCGGCCTGCACGCACTGCGGGCCGCTGACGTTGTTGGAGACCGGTCCGACGAGGCCGATCCGTTCGTCGGAGCCGAGTGCGTCGAGCATTCGCCGCAGCCAACCGGTCGTGACGACCGTGTCGTTGTTGAGCAGCAGAACCTGGTCGCCTCGGGCCAGCTCGATACCCTGGTTGACGGCCGCCGGGAAACCACGGTTCTCGTCGTTCTCCACCAGCCGTACGTCCGACTGCCGCCGCAGCCAGTCGGCCGAGCCGTCAGGCGAGGCGTTGTCGACGACGATCAGCTCGTACGGCTCGTCCGTGTACCGCCGGATGCTGTCGAGGCAGGCCATCGTCAACGGCAACTGCCCGTAGGTGACGAGCACGACAGACGTCAGACCGTCCGGTTCGCGCACGGCCGGCTCCGCCGTGGTCAGGTATTGGTAGACGAAGAACTCCTCGGCGTCCCGCTCGTTCCGGCCGCGGTACGAGAGCCCGCCGACACGTGCCTCGACCGGACGCCCCGAGGCGGTCCACTCGGCGTGACCGGACCCCGGAACGACCTGTTGCTCCCGCAGGTCGAATCCCGCCCGGAAGAGCATCTTGCCGATCTCGCGGCGGGTGAAGAACCGCAGGTGGGTCTCGTCGAGGAGGCCGGCCGACTCGTAGGTCCAGTTCCCCTCCAGGAGCGCCCGGACGACCGTGTTGTGCCGCACGTTCGGGAGGCTCGTCACGAGGACACCGCCGGGGGCGAGCCATTCGCGGACGCGGCGGAGGAGCGCGTCCGGATCGCGAAGGTGTTCGAGGACGTCGGCACAGACGACGCAGTCGAACGAGGCCGGAGGGAACTCGACCGTCTCGGCGTCGCCCTGCACGACGTCGTCGAGCCGTTCCCTCGCCGCCGCCGCTGCGAACTCGTCGTACTCGACCCCAGTCACGTGGGCCGACTGCCGCGCCTTGACCGCCTCACCGAGTCGTCCGGCCCCGCAGCCGACGTCGAGAACCCGCCGAGCCGACTCGGGAACGAGCGCCACGACCTCCGGCCGGGCGAACGAGTGGTAGTCGGAGACCGCGTGACTGGGACGCGAGGGCGACTCGAGCCGTTCGCGGGCAGCCTCGAGGACACGCTCCATCCGGTGCCGGTAGGTGTGGCGTGCGTGCGCCTCACGTCGTCCAGACGCGGCGATCGGCTCACGGAGATCGTCTCGCGACAGATACCAGCGGACCTTGTCGACGAGTTCCTCTTCGTCGGAGTACGTCGCGAGATGCTCGCCGTCGTGGAACAGGTCGTCCTGGCCGTTCTCGACCAGTGCGTTCGTGACCAGTAGCGATCCGCAGGCGACGGCCTCGAAGACCCGCATGTTGACGTCGTCGCGGATGCTGCGGTTGAAGACGATCCGAGCGGCCGAGAACGTCTGGGCCATCTCGTCGCCGTAGCGGCGACCGACGAAGTGGTTCGGGAACTCGCGTTTCAGGACGTCGAGCAGATCCGCCCGGTCGCCCGGCATCACGTTGCCCACGAAGGCGACGTCGTACCGCTTCTCCGTCTCGACAGGCCGGTGCACGTCGGGGTTGCAGGCGAGCGGAAGCCACTCGGCGTCGATCCCCCCCGACCGGAACCACTCGGCCCCGTTCCGCTGGGCTGTGAACACGACGTCCGCCGTCCGCGCCAGCTCGACGTACTCCGGCCCGGCGAGATGCGTGTCGATCGCCCACCAGGCGACGGGGCCGTGCCGGGGCGAGAACGACCGCGTCAGCCCGTCGTCGACGTAGAGATAGAGGTCGAACGCCTCCGACGGGACGACGTCGAGCGCGTCGGGCAAGAGGTGTTCGACCTCGACCGCCGGGAAGGCCGACCGGTCCCTGAGGGCGGCGAGGCAGTGACTCCCGGTCGTCTCGGGCCGCGGTCGGTCGTCGTAGACGAGGGCCACTCGTTGGATGGTCATCACTTCGTCTCCTGCGCTCGATCGCGAAACGTGAAGACGTCGAGAGCTGGCTCGTCGCCGATCCGCTCGACGGCCCGCCCGAGGAGTCGTCCCGCGCAGACCGACTCGTGCCGCCGCTGGGCGTCGTGCAGGAAGACGGTCGTCGTCGGTCCCGCCAGCCGCCGGGCCGTGTCGATGCTCTGCTGCCGACCCGGAAGGTGCTCCGCGTAGCCGACCGGACCGTCGACGACGATCACGTCCCATGTCGTCTGGAAGAACTCCGGCGGCACGCCGTCGAGTCGGGGTCCGTCCTCGCGGAAGCCGTCGCGGATCACCGTCTCGTACTGCACGCGAACGACCTCGCAACCCTCGAGGCGTTCGAGCCACTCGGGATCGTCCTCGACGACGACCGTGCGGCCGCCGTGATTGGCAAGGGCCCACAATTCGGTGTCGCGACCGGCTCCGAAGAGGAGCACGTTGCCCGGGGCCCGCCGTTGGATCTCGGTCAGCACGCGGACGTACTGCGTGGGCGTCATTTGCCCCTCCGACGACGTCGCCCGTTCGAAGGCCCGAGCGAGCCGCCGCTCGCGACTCTCGGTCCCGAGCCGTGGGACGTAGTGACGACGCACGACGTCCGGCCACCGCCACGTCGCCTCGAACCGTCGTCGCCCGGCCTCACCCATCGCCACGCGTTTCCCGGGGTCGTCGATCAACTCCTCGATCGCCGCTGCGAGGACGTCGGGATCACCGGGCACGACGAGCCGTCCCTCGATGCCGTCGTCGATCTGCCCGACGAGTCCACCGAGCCGACTGCCGACCACAGGGCGCCCGCAGGCCATTGCCTCGGCCGCCGTACGGCTCAGCCCCTCGCGGGCGACCGTCGGCACGACAGTGGCATCCGTGCGGCGAAACCAGTCCGGCAACTCGCCTTGTGACTTCCAGCCGACGAAGCGTTCGAACGGCTCCGTGGGAACGTCGACCGCGTCCGTGACCACGAACTCGAAGTCCTGCCGTCGTTCCCACAGACGGCGTCCTGCCTCGCGGAGGACCGAGTACCCCTTGATCGACTCGCGGACGAGTCCGGCGAACAGGAATCGAACCGGCCCCTCCCCGGACTCCACGCTGGCGAGTTCGCCGACGAATCGCGAGGGGTTCATCCCCCACGGAACGACGACCACCGAGTCCGCGTGTCGTTCGAAGTCGGCGGCCGTCTCCTCGTTCAGCGTCAGGACACCACGGCTCTCGCGGACGACCCGCCGGAGCAGCGCGTCGTACTCGTCCGTTCCGACTCCCGAGAGCTGCCGGTCGAGCGCGTGCAGGCCCCCCGAGGTCGAAGCGTGTTCAGCGAGGCACGCTCGACAGCGTGCGGCGTCAGCGAGCTGCGTGTTCGGGCACTGTGTCGGGCCGGGCAGAAGCCCCAGGTTGTTGAGCGGACACAGGCACTCCCTCGCCTGCATCCGCAGCAAGTACGGGTAGCCGCGTACGGCATCCGCCAAGTGTGGCTTGAAGTTCCAGCTGTCCGTGACGATCACCACGTCGGGCGAGAACCGGTCCACGACCTCACGGTATCGCGACTTGATCGTCTCCCGCGTCCACTCGTTCGTCTGGAACGTGATCGCCTCGCTGGGAAACGGCGATGCTCCCTCCTCGACGCGGCCGATCTCCCAGTCGTCGTGGCGTGCGTACCAGTGCTCGACCTCGTAGCCCGCCCGAGCCAGGAACGTCGCCAACTCGGTCGTGTGGACGTTGCCGCCGCCCGTCGAGGGCCAGTTGTAGAACAGGCTGAGGATCGCCACCCGAACGCGGCCGACGAGCGGCTCGTCGTCGGCCAAGCGTTCACTCGACGTGGTCGCGGAACGTCGCACTCGCTTCTCGAGGCGAGCGAGGTTGCGAACCGCGTCCTCGTTCGCCGGATCGAGGGCGACCGCCTCGCCCAGTCGAGCGAGTGCGCTCTCCACGTCGCCGTCCGAGGCGTCGAGCACGGCGAGGTCGTTCAGAACGGACGCCCGATCGGAGTCGGCGGCCGTCTCCAGCCGCGTCTCGTAGAGTGCACGAGCCGTCACCCGGTCTCCCGCGGCGACACGCCGCCGCGCCTCGGCCAGCAGATCGCCCGCCTCCGCTGTGGGAGTCGTCACGCTTCCGTCTCCTCGTCCGATGCCTCTAGCGAGACGCCCGCCTCGGGCTGCGGCGGGACCTCGTCCCCCTCACGTTCGTACGCCCGTGCGAGCGACACGCGAATCGTCTCCGAGGCCTTGTAGTCGTCGGCCCGAGCCATCGCCTCTTCCTGGATGCGTGTCTCGATCACGTCGGCGATCGTCTTCCTCACGAGGCGGCCCCCCTCCTTGCCGTGGCTCTTCTCGTTGCTCGCGTGGCACCAACGACCGATTGCCTCGACGAGGTCGTCCGCAACCTCGATCCGCTTGCCGCGGCGGCGCTCCCAGAGGTGTTGCATCCGGGCGACGTGCTTCCTCGTGATGCCGACCATCGCCTGCTCGTCCAGCGAGCGGAACACGACGATGCGGCCGATGCGGGAGAGGAACTGCGGGTTGAACACCGGCTGGCTGGACCGCTCGACCTTGATCTTCGAGAGCGTCTGCTTCACCCGTTCGACGATCTCCTCCTCGCTCTTCCCCTGCTTGGTCATCTGGGCGATCACGTTGTCGCCGGCGTTCGTCGTCAGCACGAAGATCGCCCGGTCGGCGTACGCCTTCACGCCCCGCTGGTCGACGAGCCAACCCTCGTCGAACAGGTTCAGGAACGGTTTCCAGACGTTGGGGTGGGCCTTCTCCGCCTCGTCCAGCAGGAACACGCCGTACGGGTCGGCGTTCAGCTCGTTGACCAGCCGGCCCCCCTGCTCGTGCCCCACGTAGCCGGGCGGCACGCCGATGATGCCCGAGACGCTGTGCGGCTCCGTGAAGTTGCCCATCGCGTAGGTCTGCAGCCGCCGCGACGACGAGTACAGCTCGGCGATCCGCTTCGCGAGTTCCGTCTTGCCGACGCCCGTCATCCCGGCGAACAGCAGCACGGCCGCCGGCTTCCCCGGCTCCGTCAGTCCCGCCTTCACCAGTCGCAACGTGCTGGAGATCGCCTCGATCGCCGCGTCCTGACCGACGACGGCTTCGGTCAGTGCCGTGTCGAAGTCGGTCTCGCCCGACTCCCCGGCGATCGTGTCCTCGGGAATGCCGGTCCGCTCGGAGACGACCCGCACGACGTCCTCGGCCGTGGCCTCCGTCCGGTCCGAACGTCGGCTCGTCCGCTCGTAGACCACGTCCTCGCAGACCCGCTCGAGCACGTCGAGCGCCTTCCGCGGATGCGACTCGCCGAGGCAGTAGTTCGAGGCGAGCGACACGGCACGCTCGACCACGTCCACCGAGAGCGTCGTCTTGAAGGCTCGCTCCAGACGCGGAGCGTGCAGTCGAGCGACCTCGAGAGCCGTCTCCTCGGACGGTTCGTCGTGGTCGAGCCGCGTGAACAGCTCGAGGAACCGGGCATCTCCGGCGGCGAAGTCCTCGAACGCCGACCGCGACAGCATCCCCACGATCCGTAGGTCGATCCGGTCGAGCGACGCCTGCAGGAACGGCTTGTTCGTCCCGCCCTGCGGCCGCACCAGCAACCGGTCGAACCCGTCGACGACCAGCACGGTCGACCCGACCTCCGAGGCCGACCCGATGAGAGTCTCCAGGCACTGGCGACTGTCCTCGGGGCCGACGTTCGTGCAGTCGATCCACAGGAACCGCACGCCGCGGAGGAACGCGATCTCCCCGGCCGCGGCACGCCGAGCCAACTCCCGCACGACGGCCGTCTTCCCGACCCCCCGCTCCCCGGTCAGCAACACGTGCCGCCCCCGCCGCCGATGCAGCGCCCGAGCCAGATGGTCAAGCAACCCCTCGGCGTCCCGCGAGACCACGTACGGCCCCAACCCGCCGCGACTCGCCGACTCCGTCCAGTCCTCGGCCGGCAGAACCTTCGCGAGGAACTCCCACGCACTCTCGTGCGCCTCTCGTCCACCGGGAGCAGGTTGCTGTTGACTCACGTCGGACTGTCCCCGCGTGCAGGTTCGGTTCCGACCGTTACTCCACTGCAAGAGGGCTCGGATTGCAAGGACTCGTTTCGTTGCACACGGCTTCCGCCGTGGTCGTCCGGTCCACCGACTCGCGATAGACGACGACCATGCGCGACACGCCCCGATCCTCGACGATCTCGAGCGCCCGGGGCTCGCGCCCGGTCCAGGCCAGCAGTTTGTCCTCGTCGATCGGGTCGTGGATGTGGTGTGGGCACGCACCGGCCTTCCACCGGTAGGGCAAGGAGAGAACGACCACTGGGGCCAGCGCGAACATCTTCGCCACGAACGACTCCGGGGTGACGACGTGCTCGACGACCTGCAGACAGAGGCAAACGTCGAAGTCGCCGTCCGGCGTCCAGTGTTCGAAGTCCTCGACGACGAGCCGCACGCCGGGAATCCGTCCCGGACCGCAGCTGGTCTCCACGCACGACCGGTCGAAGTCGGGCAGCCACTCGAGGTAGCGACACCCGAGTCCTATTCCACCTCCAACGTCGATCAGGCGTCGGCCACCGGCCTCCCGGCGGACGAAGTCGACGGCGACGCGATAGTAGCGCAGGTTCCTCCTCTCGGCCCAGTACCTGCTCGTTTCGCTCCCCTTCGTCACGCCGTCCTCCGTACCATCACCTGGTAGCCCTCGTACAGGACGTCGACGACGTCCGCGTGCATGGACAGGAACGCGTCGACGGCGGGCTTCGGCGGAAGGAACCGCTTCCCCTCGGGATTTCTCCAACGGTAGTCGTCGAACACGAGCACGCCACCCGTGCGCAGGACGTGGTAGGCCAGGCACCCGTCGAGGACCACGTCACGCGCCTCGTGCGATCCGTCGACGTAGACCACGTCCGCGGAGCCATCCGGCAACTCGACCAGCCTCCGACGGCTTGCCCCCTTCAGCTTCCGCACCTTGTACGAGCTCCCGGTGGCGACGACGTTCGCATCGAACCGCCGCTCGACCTCAGGCCATCGCCACGTGTCGATCGCGATGGCAGTCGCATCGTCGTCGACGCAGAGGTTCTCGAGAGCCCAGGTGAACGACCGTCCGTCGTGACATCCAACCTCGACGTACCGGGTGCAGAGCGGAACGTGCGCCCGCCAGGCCGGAATCCAGCGCGTGAACCAGTCGTGGCTGAACTCGAATCGAGAATCGTCCGACTCGTTCAAGTGATCGTGTCCACCGCTTGAATGCTGATCGGCGAAAGGCTGGTTGAGTCTGTCAGGGCTCACACGGCCTCGAGGATCGGATCGTCCCCGAAGAGACGACACGCACGGGGCGGCCCAGACGGGAATCGAGCCACTCGGACACTTCTCGGCCTCATGGGACTCCCTCTCCCGTACAGCCACACACATCACCAATCCGCGTTCCACGGACATGGTTGGAACGCGGCCCTGAGGATTGATCCAACGGAACTCAGCGATGAACTGCAAGGACTTCTCATCGCAAGACATGCACACACCCGGACGATCTGCGAGGCTTCTCAGCCGAATTCGGCCCAAATCGTGGAGATCTCCCCCAACGGGAGGACATCGCGGCCTGCGAGTCGGAGGACGTGACCGAGTTCGTGCGTCAATGGGGCCGCGGCTTGGGAGCCGCGGAGACCGCTCGTATCCGTTCCCGTGTGGGCGACGGGACTTGCGCCGTGGATTGCGAGGGGTGGATCTCGGTTGCCAAGGACCGTCCTCTGACGAGGTCACTTTCGTCTCATCTCACAGTGCTGTCGATCGTTTACGGATGCGAGGGCTGGCGCTGCGATGTCGGCCCCAGTACTCGATGCAGTCGTCGGCGCGGGCCCCGGCGGGGCCGAGGTTCACCAGCATGACGCGGTCCTTGGAAAGTTCCAACACGTCCCACAGCTTGGTCTGGAGCAGTTGCTTCTCCACGTCGGTCAGCTCGCAGCGGAAGACCGAGTACTGGAGCGTGTCGCCGGCCCCCAGGACGAGACGGTAGACGAGCCGCCACCGCTTCGGGTCGGCGACGTCGTAGCAGACGAGGTAGACTTTTCGCACGAAGCACCTCTCGGTGTCGGGGGTCAGCGGGTGAGGAAGTTCGGGTAGGCGTCGAGTTCGCCGAGCAACGTGCGGGCGAACAACCGGGTCTGCACCTCGGGGATGCGGCGGTAGCTGACGCGGTAGCCGAACAGCGGGTGCGTGACGAGCGTTTCCAGTCGCCGCTCGAAGGCCGCGATGACGGACTTGCGGCCGGCCGGTGTGAGTGCGACGGCCCCGCCCCGTTCGAGGAAGTTCGACTCGCGAACCTCGCCGTTGTTGACGAGCGTGAGCACGGTCGAGTCGGCGACGAGCGGGCGAAACTCCTCGGCGAGGTCGAGTGCGAGTGACGGCCGGCCGTACCGGGGCCGGTGGTAGAGGCCGAGCATGGGGTCGAGCCCCACGGCGTGGCAGACGACGGTCAACTCCTTGACGAGCAGGCCGTAGACGAACGAGAGGAGGGCGTTGACCGGGTCGGTTGGCGGCCGGCGGTTGCGACCGTCGACGTCGAACGCGTGGCCCCCTTCGAGCAGTTGGAAGAAGCCGCCGAAGTAGACCTTGGCGGCCATCCCCTCGATCCCGAGGAGTGAGTCGGCGTTGTCGGCCTCCTCCGCCTGCTTCGCGAATCCGGTCAGTCGCTGCAGCGGTGCACGAAGCAGTTCGGGCAGGTGCCGTCGGAGCAGCGTGCGGGAGTTCTTGACCTTGCCGAACACGAAGCGGCGAGCGAACTCGAGCGAGCGACGGGGGTCGGCCGCGATCGCGAACTGGGCGATGCGGAGCTCGACGTTCTTGTGCACAAGCCCGGAGGTGAGGGCCCGGAACCAACCGCCGTAGGAGAAGTGGCAGACGGGGATGCCGCGGTCGGCGAGTTCGGCGATCGCCTGGGCGGAGACCTGCACGTTGCCGAACAAGCAGACCTGCGAGACGTCCTTGAGCTTCACCTCGCGGACGACGTCTCGCTTCCGCTTGACGGTGATGCGGTCGCCGCTCTTGCCGAGGCGGTCCCCCTGCTCCTGGACGTAGAGCGGGAGGGCGTCGTCGCGGGCGGGAAGCAGTCGGCGCGTCCCGTCCTTCGTCGTGCGCTCCGGTTCGGCGAGCAGGTTCGTCTCGTCCGGGAGGCAGATGCCGACGAGCGAACAGCGCGGACACTTCGGGCTGTCGACGAGCGGCGGCGGAATTTCGCCGAGCACCGCGGTCGCGCGGAAGTGTTCGAGCAGTTCCCGCGTCCGGCGCACGAGTGCGTCGTCGAAGGGAATCGTGACGCGGCGGTTCGACTCGACGAAGTAGAGCACACCCTCGTTCGAGGTGTAGCCGTTCTCGCAAAGGATCAGTCCCTGGGCGCAGAGCTGCACCCGTTCCGGCTCCCACGCACCCTCGGGCACGTCCGGCACGCGGCCTCGCTTGTAGTCGACGGGCGTGGCGAGGTCGCCGTCGAGTTCGAGCAGATCGAGCTTGGCGACGAGCCCCTCACCGAGGGCGGACAGCATGACGGAGCGGGCGTGGAGTGGCTCGGGCGGAAAGGCGTCTTCCTGCTTCGTTCCACCCCCGTCCGGGGCGTCGAACTGTTTGCGGTCGGCCTCGTCGACCCGGCGATGGCGGAAGGTCCCCTGGTGCGTGTCGAGGCTGTCCGCCCACTCGCCCTGGACCCACTCGAGGTAGCCGAGCCGTGGGCAGTAGGTGAACTCGTTGAGCATGCGAGCCGGCACGAGGTCCGGGAGTTCCCGCGGGGGTGGCGGGCCGTCGGAGACGGGGGTGTCGTCGGGCGACCCGGAACTGGCGGAGCGGGCTTCGTCGATCACGGCTGAACTCCAGAGTTGGGAGGAGCCGCGTCCGTGCGTACGAGACGTTCCCTCGTCGAATTCGCGAGCAGGGCATGTGCCCCGCTCGCGAACCCGACCAATGGGGCCGCGGCCACGCCAAACGTGACCGCGGATGCGGGCGGTCAGCTTGCGACGAGTTGCCGATGAGCGGTTGGGGAGCGTCTCAGTCGAGCCCGGCGAACAGTCCACAGCCGTGGAAACGTCCTCCGCCGAGGCAGAGCGGGCCGCCGACGCGAATCGGTCGGCCGGTCTCGTCGCGCCACGTAATCCGGACGTGGTACCGCGGGAACCGCAGCTGTCTCCGTGGGATTCGGTAGCGGGCGGCCGGTTCCGTACCGGGCCAGAACCCGGTCGACCGCCACTCGACGAGGGCATGCTCGGCCAACTGGTCGGGGAACCCCGTTTGTCGGATCGCCTTGCGGATCAGTCCGTCGACGCGGCCGCTCAACCGTTCGAGCAGGCGTTTCCGCTCTTCCGCGTCGATCCCGCCCCGGTCGAGCCGGCGGCGGAGATGGCGGGGGTCGTCGTATCCCGGGAGGATCATCGGCGTCACGGTCGCCCACGTGGTCGCGGGGCGCGTGTAGCGGTCGAGGACCAGTTCCGCGGCCGTGAGCAACCTCTCGATCCGATCGAGCTCCGTGCGACCGGTCCCGCCGAAGACGGTCAGGAGGACTCGCCGCACGTCGCCCACACGATTGCCCCGACCCCGCCATTCGAGACTCGGTACAGGGACGAACGCCAGCCTTGGCCCGTCGACGGGTTGGTGCGCTTCACCGCGTTGCTCGCCGTGGCCGAGGACGAACCGTGCGATCGTCGCCGGGCGCCACCCGCCGCGCTCAGCGGCCATCCGGGCCGCGTGCCGCAGCATGCCGGCCACGGCGACGGAGCGGCGGACGGCGTCGAACGCCCGCGTCCGGCGGCCGTCGGTCGTCCGCAGGGCGAACGCGGCGAAGGGCCGCGGCTCGGGATCGTGCTCCGTCCGGTAGCCGACCGCCTCGAACGCCGCGGCGGAGAGTGGCGGCACCGGGGCGAACGAGTCGCGTCCCGAGTCGTCCTGGGTGATCCGCCTCAGGAACGCGGTGTGTCGACGGGTGAGCGCCTCGACTGCTCCGGCCCGCGGGGACCGGAGAGCGATCGTTGGCCTCCCGTTCACGGGCCGCCACCGCTCACCCTTGAGTGCCGCCGCCACCTCGTCCGAGACGACCCGCGCGTTGGCGACGACGACGTCCGTGCCCCAGCCCAGGTGGGTGACGCTCCGCGCGGCCGCGAACAACGTCTCGCGGTGCTCGTCGAACGCATCGTCGATCGGGTAGAGTACGTGGAGTTCGTCCCCAGCGAGACGAGTTGGGCGGACGTCCTTCTCGGTGCGATGGTCGGCGATGTCGGCGTCGCCACCGCGGCTCCACGAGGCGGCCACCTTGTCGGTCGCGTTGTCCGGCACGTAGAGCCGGTAGGGCGACGTCGACGGCCTTCCCCGCGGGGCGACGATCGTCGGGCTCGGCCGGCGTTCGAGCCAGCGGAGGGCGGGAGCGGCCGTCTCGAGTCGCTCTCGCTCGTTCCACCGCCCGGCCGCCGCGGCGACGACTGCCTGG
>JANQQW010000243.1 GCA_028284885.1 Planctomycetaceae bacterium | reverse complement strand
GCCGGCGGCGTCCGGCTGAAGATCACGATGTCCTTCCGGAACAACACGCAGCACGCCCTCGGCCGGTTCCGGATCTCCGTCACGACCGAGTCGGAGCGTCCGGCGACCGTCGGGGCGACGCCCGCACCCGCCGTCGCAGCCGCACTGCAGGCCGTGGAGGAGAAACCCTTCGACGGGCTCGACGCGAAGCACCGCGACGCCCTGCTCGGCTGGATTGCGGACTCGGACCGGCTGCACCGGGAGTTGTCGTCGCAGGTCGCCGTCCACTCGAAGGCCCGCCCCGAGCCGAAGACGGTGAAGGTCCAGGTCAACAGCGAGGGCCTCCCGCACCTGAAGCACCACGCCGACGGCCGCGGCTACCCGCACTTCTACCCGCAGACCCACGTCCTCGCCCGCGGCGACGTGAACCAGAAGGAACGGGTGGCCGAGCTCGGATTCCTGCAGGTGCTCACCCGCGGCGGCAAGTCGGCGGCGCACTGGAGCGACGTCAGCCCGACCGCCGACCGGACCGAGCCGAGCCCCCCACCCGGACCGTGGAACACCTACACGCCCAGTTACCGGCGGACGGCCCTCGCCCACTGGATGACCGACGTCGAGTTCGGGGCCGGGCACCTGCTCGCCCGGGTGATCGTGAACCGGCTGTGGCACCACCACTTCGGCCGCGGCATCGTCGGCACCCCCAGCGACTTCGGCTTCCAAGGGGACCGGCCCACGAACGCGGAACTGCTCGACTGGCTCGCCCGCGACCTGATCGAGAACGGCTGGAAGCTGAAGCGGACGCACCGACTGATCGTCACCTCCGCGACCTACCGGCGGAGCAGCGCGTTCGACGAGAGCCGTGCGAAGCTCGACCGGGACAACACCCTGCTGTGGCGGTGGACGCCGCGACGGCTCGAGGCAGAGGCGATCCGGGACGGCATGCTCCACGTCTCCGGACGCCTCGACCCCACGATGTACGGCCCCGGCACGCTCGACCAGAACCACCGCCGCCGCAGCCTCTACTTCTTCGTGAAGCGGAGCAAGCTGATCCCGATGATGATGCTGTTCGACTGGCCCGAGCACCTCGTCGGCATCGGCCGCCGCGGCACGACGACCATCGCCCCGCAGGCGCTCGCCTTCCTGAACGGGCCGCAGGCGCGGTCGTACGCCGCAGGACTGGCCGACCGCCTCGGCGACGGGACGCGTGCCGAACAGGTCGCCGCCGCCTACGCGTTCGCGTACTCGCGGCCCCCGTCGGACGTGGAGGTCGAACGCGTCGAGGCGTTCCTCGCCGGGCAGACCGCCAGACACCGAGAGGCCGGACACGCCCGGCCGGACCACGAGGCGATGGTCGATCTCTGCCAAGCGCTGCTCGCCTCCAACGAGTTCGTCTACGTCGACTGAGACGACCTCGGAGAATCGTCCCGCGATTCCGGAGAATCCCGAAACCGCGGCGGTCGCAGGCGAGTCTCAACAGCACTCGGGGGGACGCTGCGCACGGACGACGCCGGCCTCGCGGGGCAGATGGCCGGAAATCGCGTTCGACCGGCGTTTTCCGAGATCCCGTCGTCTCGGAGGCCGTTGAGACGAGCCGGGAACGAGTCCCGTCGAATTCGACCGGAAAGGGAGTTCGGGTCGTTGCCAGCGGAAATCGCAGCGCGTAGAACCACTCGTCGAAGGCCCCGCACGGCGTGCTCTCGCCGCCACCCGGCCCTCGACGAACCACGACCTCGAACTCGCAGTTCACTCGCGAAAGGCAAACGATGACCTCCTCTCGACGTCCCCTGTCCCGTGGGAGCCTCGCGGCACTGCTCGCGTCCGCGGTGGCCGTGCTTCCGTGGTCGACGGCGTCCGCCCAACCGGCCGTTCGCGCCGAGGCCGGCTCGGTCCGCAACACGTCGCTCGGCCTCGCCCCGTCCGACGCCGCCTTCTACGGCAGCACCATGCGGCTCGGCGTCACCTACGAGCGGTTCGTGCAGAGCAAGGCCTTCGCGAGGCTGCAGGAGCTCGACACCGTCAAGCAGCTGACCGAGGAGTTCCTCAAGGAGTGGAACGACCCGACCAGCGACTTCGCCCAGGCGAAGGCGGTCTTCGACGACCCCGAGACCCGCGAGACGCTCGCCTTCCTGGGCGACATGGCCTCCCACGAGATGTGGTCCTACGGCGACATGAAGCACGCCGACCTCGTCGAGCTCGGGGCCGCCGTCCAGCTCACCATGCGCGAGGCCCAGTTCCAGATGCAGATGGACCAGGCGAACGGCAACGAGCCGAACCCGATGGTCATCGTCAACGCCCTGATCAAGGCACTCGACGAGAACCGAGCGAAGATCGTGGTCCCGAACTCGATCACCGGCTTCAAGGTCGCCGACGCGAAACGGGCCTCCGAGCAGCTCGCCAAGCTCGACGCGCTGATCGCCCAGAGCGTGCAGGGCAACCCAACTCTCCAGCCGGCCTACAACAAGAAGCAGATCGGCGGCACCGAGTTCCTCGTGATGGACCTCAAGGGGAACATGGTCCCGTGGCAGATCGCCGGGTTCTTCCTGCAGGGCATCGACTTCGTCGCCTTCAACCGCGTCGTCGGTCAGCTCAGCCAGCTGGAGCTGACGATCGCCCTCGGCGTGAAGGACGACCACGTGCTGGTGCTCGTCGGCGAGTCCGACAAGTACCTCGGCACGCTCGGCACGGACGACTCGCTGATGGACCGCAAGGAGTTCGCCGCGCTCCGGGCGAAGGACGGGGCCGCCTTCACGACCGTCAACTACGTCTCCGAGGCGTACCGCAAGCGGGTCTACAACCCGGCCGACCAGATGGCCGCCTTCCAGCAGGCCGCCGAGTCGATGCTGCCCCAGGCGCCGCTCAACGACGACCTGAAGCAGGAGATCCTCAAGGACCTGGGCGACTTCTCGAAGTGGGCCAAGGAGCAGGTTCCGACCCCGGGCGCGACGCTCTCCTTCGAGTACGAGACCGACCGCGGCTACGAGGGCTTCTCGTACGACTGGAGCGAGAACGAGATGCTCGACGGATCCCAGCCGCTGCCGCTCGTCAACCACGTCGGCGGCAACCCGATCGGGTTCTTCGTGCTGCGGACCAACTACGACCCGGCCGAGTACGACATGATGGTCTTCGCCATGAAGAAGGCCCACGGGTACGTCGAGACCTACCTGATGGGCGAGCTCGACGAGGCGGAGCGGGCCAAGTACCAGGAGGTGATGAAGCTCGTCACGCCGCACCTCGCACGACTCGACAAGACGACCCGCGAGAAGCTGCTGCCGGCCAGCAAGGACAGCCAGGCCGCAATCGTCCTCGACATGAAGGCCTCCAGCCGCCAGTGGTTCACCGAGATGCCGCCGGCCCAGAAGCCGCTGCCGATGCCCGAACTCGCGTTCGTCTACGGTGTCAGTGACTCGGAACTGCTCCGCTCGGCCTGGGACGACTACTTCGACGTCGGCCAGAAGCTGCTGAACGACCTCCACGAGTTCTCGCCGATGGAGATCGAGAAGATGACGATCCCGACCGCGGACGCGGCCGAGGTCGAGGGGGGCATGCTCTACAAGCACTCGCTGCCGACGAACACCGGCGTCGACGACCGGATCGCCCCGGTCGCCGGCCTCGGCAAGAACGTGGCCGTCTGGGGCTACGTGCCCGACCAGGCGTCCCGCGTCCTCAAGTCGACTCCGCTGGCGACCGACGGTGGTCCGCTCGCGAACCTCGACCGCAACCTCGCGGGCGCGGCCGCGTTCAACTTCGCCGCCTTCGTCGACGGTGTCGAGCCGTGGATCGAGTACGGCGTCGCCCAGTACTTCGCCTCGCAGGCGGTCAGCACCGAGGGCGACTTCGTCCAGTTCGAGGAGCCGACCATGGACGAGGTGATCGGGCAGGTCCGGGCCACGGCCGAGGTCCTGAAGTGCTTCCGTGGCTACTCGAGCGTGACCTACCTCGAGGACGAGGCGACCGTCACCCACTTCGACTACCACTTCGAGGACCTCGAGTGAGGTCCCCGCTGGTCGAGTGAGTTTCGACGACGCCCGGTCCTCGCGACCGGGCGTTTTTTCGTTGGAGACCGAGACGATGGAGAGCGACGACGACCCGCTGTTCCGAGCCGTCCTCGCCGGCGAGGCACCGCTCTCCGTCTACGCCGACTGGCTGGAGGAACGGAGCGGTGAACTCGCCGAGGGGTTCCGTTGGCTCGCCGTCGAGCGGCGTTGGCCGTACACGTGGTCCGGCTACCGCGAGCACGTCTGGTTCCCGCGCGAGGCCTACCCGGACCTCCGGAACGCACCCTACTTCCTCCCCCAGCAGGTCTTCGGCCTGTTGGACAACCAACGCAACCGGACCGCGACCGGGGCCCTCGTGGACGCCGCCGCCGCGTACGTCACGCTGGCCACCGGCCGAGTGCCGACCGCCTGACCTACAGGTGCGACAGCAACCGCCAGCCGTCGAACCGCGACGTCAGCTCGGTCGCACGTTCCCGCAGCGGTGCGGGCGAGTCGAGCAAGACCCGCTGACGCGACTCGGAGACGACTCGGAACTGCGGCAGCTCCGAGACGACCGTCGCCGGATCGTCGACCTGCCGCTCGAACACGAGTCGGTGACCGTCGGCGGAATGCGCATGAAGCAGGACGATGCACATGGAACGGTTCCTCGTTGGGTTGGTTCCATTGACGCCTATGCAGGAACCGACAGCCAGACCGCGTCGCCGTTCGAACCGGTGGAATCACGACGACGAGTCCGGTCGTAACGGTTGTCCGTCAGCCGTCCGGTCTCAGTCGGCTTCCTCGACCGGGGCCACGTCGACGGAGACGCGGAGCTGCGTCGAACCACCACCGATCAGGACGCCGCGGACCGGCGGCACGTCCCGGTAGTCCCGGCCCCAGCCGGCCGTGACGTGACCGTCCCCCGGCACGAGGTCGTTCGTCGGGTCGAACTCGATCCACTCGTCGTTGCCGCAGTGGACGGCGACCCACGCGTGCGAGGCGTCCGCCCCGACCAGCCGCGGCCGACCAGGTGGCGGCACCGTGCGGAGGTAGCCGCTGACGTAACGGGCGGCGAGCCCCATCGACCGCAGGCAGGCGATCTGGACGTGGGCGAAGTCCTGGCAGACGCCCGCTCGCTGCTGGAGCACGTCCTCCACGGCCGTGTGGACCTCGGTCGCCTTCGTGTCGAACTCGAACTCCTGGTGGATGCGACGCGTGAGGTCGCGGACGGCCTCCATCACGGGCCGCCCGCGAGGGAACGACGGCGCGGCGTACTCGCGGAACGCGTCCGACCGACGAATCATCGGCGAGTCGAGCCGGAACTCCACGAGGGTCGGCGAGTTCGCCTCGGCGACGCGCGACCACGGAAGCGACTCGGTCGGCTCGGCGGGCGGGGCGGACCGTTCGACGAGCGACTGCGACCGCACGAGCAGCACCTCCACCGGCTCGCGAAGCTCGAAGTAGTCGACGGCGTTCCCGAAGTAGTCCGAGAACGTGGAGCGGTGGTTGGCGACCGGCTCGACCTCGACGTCCTGGCTGAGCACCACCTGGTACGGCAGCGACCGCAGACGCAGCCGCGTCTCGTTGTGCGAGACGGCGACCGGGCTGCCGTAGGTGTACGACGTGACGTGCGTGATGGCGTAGCGAACCGTCACCGGGGCCGCACCTCGCTCGGCTGGTAGATGGGAACGGCGTGGGCGAAGTACGCGTGGCCGAGTTCGCGGGCGACCTCGGGCAGGTCGTCCTCGAGCCGGGCGAGGAAGCGTCGGACGTCCTCGGTCCCCTTGCGAAACCGCTCCGGCGTCAGCGACTCGAGCGAGTCGAACAGGGAGCCGATCGAGTCGCGGACGAACGCGAGCCGGCCGGGATCGACCTCGTCGGGCAGGTCGGCGGCCGCCGTTCGCAGGCGGCTCAGCTGCGACCAGACCGACCGCGGGTTGTCCGGGGCCCGCACCAGCAGTTCGAGGACCGGCCCCGTCCGCGGCGGCCCGAGGAACCGCCACCGGTACGTCATGCGGGAGTCGGCGATCTCGAGCAGGGCGTCCAGCTGGTCGCTGGAGGGGTGCTTCTCCTCGAGGAAGACCTGGATCGGCGTGGCGATCTGCAACGAGCGTTCGAGCCGCAGGCCCACGTCCAGCAGCACCCGGGACGCGGTCCGCGTCATGCTCTCCGTCACGAGGCCGCCGAATGCGATCAGGTTCACGAGCAACGAGTCGATGTGGTCGCGGAGTTCGGGGAGGCCGGTGCTGCCCCACGCCCGGAACCGCAGGTCGGCCTGCCGCAGGATCCGCCAGCCGTCCGCCGAGATGCGGTCCCGGACGGCGGAGGCGGAGTTCACGAACGCTCCGATCCGCGACCGGACGCTGCCAGACTGCTCCGTGCCGAACGCGGTGGACGAGAGGTGCTCGGCGAGGTCGGGCAGGCGGCCCCGCATCTCGGTGATGACGTAGCCCGGCTCGATCTGCCCCTGCTCGGCCAGCAGCCGCAGCAGCATCGGCGTCTCGCTGCGTCCGTCGCCGAGTCCCTCCTCGGTCAACCGGGCGATCGCCGTCCGCAGGGAGCGGGCCGAGGCCTCGGAACGGGCCAGGTTGCGGCCGATCCAGAAGAAGTTCTCGGCGACGCGGCTGGGGATCGGCTCGACGTGCCGGGAGACGACCTTGGCCGGGTCCGAAGTCGGCAGCAGCGAGATGCGGCGAACCGGTTTCTCGGAGACGACCCAGGCGTCCTTGCTCCGCTCGCCCCGTTGCAGCGAGACGAACAACGGGACGTTTCGCCGCGAGACCCGCGTGAGGCCGCCCGGCAGACAGACCGGGTCGTCGGCGGTCGCCGCGGCGAACACCCGGAGCGCCGCGTACGCCGGTTCGATGCCGGTCTCCGACCACGTCGGCGCGGACGAACGACTGACGACCTCTTGCCCGCAGTACGAGGCGGGGCTCGCCTTGATCCGTTCGACCAGTTCCTCCTTCGGCAGCCGGTTCAGCTCGCGGGTCTCGGCCGTGTCGTGCCCCCGGTGGCGGAAGGCGGGCAGGATCGTCAGCCGGTCGATGCGGTCGAGGACGTACTTGCACTCCTTCGCACCACCACACCACCAGGTGGCGACGCTCGGCAGCTTCAGTTCCTCGCCGAGCAGCCTCTTGCAGAGGACCGGCAGGAAGGCCATCCACGCGGGCGACTCGAACAACCCGCAGCCGAGCGGGTTCGCCACGCCGACGTTGCCGGTCCGAATCGCGTTGACGAGCCCCGGCAGCCCGCGGGCGGCGGAGGTCGACTGCAGTTCCAGCGGGTCGCACGCGTGGCCGTTTGGCCGGCGGAGCAGCACGTCGACCGGCAGCAGCCCCTCCAGCGTCTTCAGGAACACGCGACCGTCGCGAGTCGTCAGGTCGTCGAACCGCGCCAGCGTGTAGCCGAGATACCGGGCGAGGAAGGAGTCCTCGAAGAAGTTCGCAGTGTGCGAGTCGTCCGTCAGCAGCACCACGCTCGGCTCGTCCGTCCCCTCGGGCGCGAGTCCGGCCAGCGTTCTCTTGAGGGCGATGAAGAACGGCGCGTGCCGTTCGACGTGGCAGGTCTCCAGCAGGTCCGGGAAGACGCGTGCGGAGACGATCCGGTTCTCGAGCGCGAAGCCGAGACCGGAGGCGGCGTTCGTCCGGTCGGCGACGACCCACCATCGGCCGTCCGGCGAGCGAGCCACGTCGGCGGCGTACAGGTGCAGCATCCGGCCGTCACGCGGGAGGGTCCCCACGCATGGCCGCAGGAACTGGGCGTCGCGGAACACGAGCTCCGGGGGGAACCAGCCGTTGGCGAGCAGCTTCTGCTCGCCGTACACGTCCCGGGCGACGGCGTCGAGCAGCCGCCACCGCTGGGCGAGTCCGGCCGAGAGTCGTCGCCAGTCGTCGGCGGCGAGGGTCAGCGGCAACGGGTCGAGCTGCCACGGCCGGTGCTCGGCGTCGGGCGGACCGTAGGCGATGCCGTTCTCGCGAACGAGCCGCTCGGTCAGCCCGGCACCGCGGGTGAACCGGTCCCGCCCGTTCCGGCCGAGCGCCTCGAGGAAGCGTTGGACCTGGGCGCGCGGCTGCCCGTCTGCGTCGACGAACTCGTCGTAGCAGCCCTCCGGTGCCGCGTACCCGTCGAACAGCGAGGCCGCGGCGGCCTCGTTGCGAACCAACGTGTCCGTCATTCTCCGTTCCGACGCAGATCGAGCGTGAGCGGGTGAACCGCATTCTCCTCGATGGGCGGCGGTGGAATGAAGCCCGGCGTGTGCCCCCGTTCGAAGAATCTCGTGGCCCGCCGGCTCTCCGCCTCGGCGGCGTTCACCGGGAACGTCTCCGGATTCAACCCGCCTGGGTGGCCGACGTGGTACTCGCATCCCCCCAGGCTGCGGCGGTTCCACGTGTCGAGCACGTCGAACACGAGCGGGGCGTCCACGGTGATCGTCGGGTGCAGACACCGCGGCGGCTGCCACGCCCGGTACCGAACGCCCGAGACGAACTCCCCTTCCCGGCCGGTCGGGTGCAGCGGCAGCCGGCGGCCGTTGCAGGTGACGGCGTGCCGCGGATCGACCATGCCGCGGAGGCGAACCTCGAGCCGCTCGACCGACGAGTCGACGTAGCGGGCCGTCCCGCCGGGGGTGCCGTCCTCGCCCAGCACGTACCACGGCTCGATCGCCGAGCGAATCTCGAGCTCGACGTCGTCGCGGGTGATGCCGCCGATGCGGGGGAAGCGGAACTCGAAGTGCGGCCGGAACCAGCGGTCGTCCATCTCGAACCCGGCCTCGCGGACGTCGCCGACGACGTCCTGGAAGTCCCGCCAGACGAAGTGCGGCAGCAGGAACCGGTCGTGCAGCGTCGTGTTCCAGTCGACCGTGTCGATCTCGTACGGCTGCTCCCAGAACCGGGCGACGAGCGACCGCAGCAGCAGTTGCTGGGCAACGCTCATGCGGGCGTGCGGGGGCATCTCGAACGCCCGGAACTCGACGAGCCCCAGCCGCCCGGAGGACGTGTCGGGCGAGTAGAGCTTGTCGATGCAGAACTCCGCCCGGTGCGTGTTGCCCGTCACGTCGACCAGCAGGTCGCGGAAGACCCGGTCGACGAGCCACGGCGGCACGTTCTCGTCCTTCCGCACCTGCTCGAACGCGATCTGCAGTTCGTAACGGGCGTCCCGGCGACCTTCGTCCACACGGGGAGCCTGGCTCGTGGGGCCGACGAACTTGCCCGAGAACAGGTAGGAGAGCGACGGGTGGTTGTGCCAGTAGGCGAGCAGGCTCTTCAACAGGTCCGGTCGCCGCAGGAAGGGGCTGTCGGCCGGGGTCGGCCCGCCGAGGACGACGTGGTTGCCGCCGCCCGTGCCGGTGTGCGTGCCGTCGAGGTCGAACTTCTCGGTCCCCAGCCGCGTCTGCCGGGCGTCCTCGTAGACGCCGGTCGTCACGTCGACGAGTTCGGACCAGTCGTGGGCCGGGTGGACGTTGACCTCGATGACGCCGGGGTCCGGCGTGACGCCGATGTGGTTCGCCCGCGGGTCGCGGGGCGGCGTGTACCCTTCGAGGACGACCGGCGTGCCGAGCGCCTCGGCCGTCTCCTCGACGGCGGAGACGACCTCGAGGTAGTCCTCGAGCCGGTCGGCCGGCGGCATGAAGACGTGCAATCGCCCCTGTCGCGGCTCGACGCAGAGGGCCGTCCGCACGAGGTCCGAAGGCGGGTTCGGCTGGACGTCCGGGGTGTACGGCGGCCGGCTGGGGTCGTGGAATCCGTTGTCCCCGTCGCCGGGCCCGTCCCCGCCGCGACCGGCGTCGCCGTTCCCCCCTTCGCCACCGCCGACGTGGGCGAACTGACGGCGGTAGGCCGGAGAAGTCGCCGCGACGTGCGGCCGCCGCAGCATCTCGTAGGGCGGCAGCATCGGCACGGCCTCGAGCGGGTCGCGGACCGAGTCCGGCAGTCGCTCGCGCTTATCGAGGAACGGCAGTGCGTCGAGCGGCAGCCGGTACCCCATCGCCGAGTCGCCCGGGATGAGGAAGAAGACCTCGGGCCGGACGGGCCACGGGCCGCTCTTCCACGGGGCGCCGGCCTCCCACCAGAACCGCTTCAACGGCAGGACCACCCCGACGGGGGTGTTGAGACCCTGCTCGAACACGCGAGCGATGCGGTCCCGCTCGACCTTGTCGTCGAGCTTCGCGTCGCGGACGTCGACGTTCACCGGCAGCCGCCGTTCCCGCCACATGTAGTAGTACGCGTCCTCGTAGGCCGTCTCGAGGTGGTTCGTCCCGACGCCGAGGCGTTCCGCGACGCCGGCCGCGAGGGCCTGGGCCTCGTCGAAGCCGTGGCCGTAGTCGGTCCGCAGGTCGGCGTAGTTCTCGCGGTCCCGCCAGATCGGCTCGCCGTCGTGCCGCCAGTAGCAGCCGAACGCCCACCGCGGCAGTTGCTCGCCCGGATACCACTTCCCCTGCCCGTGGTGCAGCAGGGCTCCGTAGGCGAAGCGGTCCGCGAGGCGGTGCAGCAGGTCGTTCGCGAGGTGCCGCTTGGTCGGTCCGTCGGCCTCGGTGTTCCACTCCGCCCCGTCCATGTCGTCGATGGAGACGAAGGTCGGCTCGCCCCCCATCGTCAGCCGGACGTCCCCCGCGCGAAGCGCCTCGTCCACGCGGTCGCCCACGGCCCGAATCGCCGACCACTCCTCGTCGGTGTACGGCTTCGTCACCCGCGGGTCCTCGTGGACCCGGGTGACGTTCATGCGGAATGTGAACTCGGTCTCGCACTCGTCGACCGCCCCGGTCACCGGGGCGGCGGAGATCGGGTGCGGCGTGCAGGCGAGCGGGACGTGCCCCTCACCCGCCAGCAGCCCGGAGGTCGGGTCGAGTCCGACCCAGCCGGCCCCGGGCAGGTAGACCTCGGTCCAAGCATGCAGGTCGGTGAAGTCGGCCGTCGGCCCCTCCGGTCCGTCGAGCGGCTTCACGTCGCCGACGAGCTGGATCAGGTAGCCGGAGACGAACCGGGCCGCGAACCCGAGTCGCCGGAGAATCTGGACCATCAACCAGGCCGAGTCGCGGCAGGAGCCGGACCGCCTCGTCAGCGTCTGCTCGCAGGTCTGGACGCCCGGCTCCATGCGGACCAGGTAGTCGACGTCGTTCTCCAACTGCTGGTTCAACTCGACGAGGAAGTCGACCGTCTTCCGCTTGCGGGTGTCGATCTTCGCGAAGTACTCCTCGAACAGCGGCCCGTGCGCCTCGACCACGTGGTACGGCTCGAGGTCCCGCCGGAGGTCCGGGTCGTACTCGAACGGGAACTTCTCCGCCTGCGGCTCGAGGAAGAAGTCGAACGGGTTGACGACCGTCATCTCGGCGACGAGATCGACCTCGAACTCCAGCGAGCGGACCTTGTTCGGGAAGACCAGACGGGCGAGGAAGTTCCCGTGCGGGTCCTGCTGCCAGTTCTCGAAGTGCTCGCCGGGGCGGACCTTCATCGAGTAGGCGGTGACCGGCGTCCGGCAGTGCGGGGCGGGCCGCAGCCGGACGACGTGCGGGGAGAGCGACACCGGACGGTCGAAGTCGTACCGAGTGAGGTGGTTGAGGGCGACGCGAATGGCCATGGGGATTCCGAGGGGTGAATTCTGCTGCGTCGGCGCGCAGGCTTGCCGTTCGGATCAGCATCCCTGCCCGAGTCCGTGTTCGTTCCGACTCGCTCAGACCGGAGCGTTCGGCCGTGCTCCGTCGCGGAGAAGATAGCTCGCGAAGGCCGGAAGTTCGGACGTCGTTCGCTCGTACGAGACGACGAACTCTCGGTTTCCGACCGAGAGCCGATCGCCCGGCAGGACCGGACCATGCGACAGGCCCACTCCGTTCAACCGGACCGACGATCCGTCGGAAGCCTCGACGAGAACGAGCGTTCCGTCGATTCCGTCGAACCGCCCGCCGCACGACTCGTCACCGACCACGTCGCACATCTCGATGGGCAGTTCGTCGAGGACGACGGCCCGACGGGAGCCGTTGCCCACTGGATAGAAACGTACGCGCATCGGCCCTTCAGCCTGTGATTCGAGAGGTCGTCCGACTCGGAAGTCCTTCCCGATGACGCAATCCGCGGGCCGTCGCGGTTCGGATGCCTCGAACGGAGATCATCTTCGCGCGCGAACTCACCTTGATGCAACTCCCCGAATCGCATATCACCCCTCTCCCTCCTTCGTCGTCTCGACGAACTCCCCCAATCGCTCCGTCCACAACCCTCGACGTCGTCGGCGTTCCCGCGCCGCCGGAGGCTCTCATGCGTGCGACGCCCGTTGTCTCGCTCTCGCTGCTCGCCCTCGTCCTCGCCCAGTCCGTCACGGCCGAGGCCCAGGTCCGCAAGTTTCCCTACCGGGCGGCCGTCGCCTCGGCGGATGCCTATGTCCGCAGCGGCCCCGGCAAGCGGTTCTACGCCACGGGCAAGCTGAAGAACGGAGACGAGGTCGTCGTTCACCGGCACGATCCGGGCGGCTGGTACATGATCGCCCCGCCCCCCGGCAGTTTCAGCTGGATCCGCGAGGAGTACGTGGCCCCGCAGGGTGGCAACACCGGCGTCGTCCGCGAGAACAACGTCGTCGTCCGCGTCGGCAGCGAGTACGGCGACGTCCGCGACGTCGAACAGCGACGACTCTCGAAGGGGGACCGCGTCCAGATCCTCGGCCGCAAGACCGTCCAGGACGAGTACGGCACCGTCAGCCTGCTCCGCATTCAGCCCCCGGCCGGCGAGTACCGCTGGATCAGCGGCCGCGGGATCGTGCCGGTCGACCGGGACAACCAGATTGCCGGGTCGCGGAACCCGTACAGCACCCCGGCGGGCGTTGAGCCTCCGCCGACTCCCACCGCGCCGGCGATCCCCGAGCCGGAGGACGTCGCGGACTCCGACCCGCTCGGCGGGTTCGAGGAACGGCCGCTCGTCCGGGTCCGGAGCGGTGACGCGATCGCCGACCGTCGCAGCGACCCGGCCGCCGTCGCCCGCGAGCAACGCGAGCTCCGCGAGATCGACCTCGACTTCAAGACGATGATCGAACAGGACCCGACGACCTGGGACCTCTCGGACATTCGCGACCGGTACCGGAACCTTCAGCGAGAGTCGAAGCAGCCGTCGGTCGCGGGGGCCGTCCCGGCCCGGCTCGCCGCCGTCGCACGGTACGAGAAGGTCGAGCGGGAGTACCGCGAGTTCGTCACGCTGACCCGCGGAACGACGGCGAAGGACGCTGAACTGGTCGCCCTGCAGCGATCGAAGCGGCCGACCACCCCCTCGACGCCGCCCCCCTCGAACCCGTCTGCGCCGTCGCAGCCGCCCGCGTTCGTCGGGGCGGGAATCGTCCAACGGGCCGCAACAGCCGTCCCGAACGGGCCGACGCACGTGCTGCTGCACCCCGGCGGCCGCATCCTCGCCTACCTCCGCGGGAACGGCACCGTCGACCTCGACGCGTGGCTGGGCCGGTCGGTCGGGGTCGTCGGCGATCGGGCCTTCGACGCCGCCCTGCAAGCCGACGTCATCACGGCCCGGCAACTCGCCGACGTGAAGCTCGCTCCCTGAGGCCGTCGCTCAAACGGCATCCGTCTCCGCCGCCGCCTCGGCCACCTCGCCGTCGGTGACCGCGCCCGCGTCCTGCGAGGAGTCGCGGAACAGCACGAAGAACAGGAACAGGACCACCGCGGACGCGACGGCCGGGATCATCCAGATCGTCTTCCAGTCCAGCAGGTTGAGCGCCTCGAGCGCGCGACGTCCCTTGTAGGCGTTGAGCTGCTCGATCCTCAGGCGGAGCGACAGCGCCTTTGCGGCGTCGCCGGAGGACGAGTCGGTGAGAGACGCCGTCTCCTGCGTCACGATCTCGTCGATCTTCGCCACCTTCTCCGCGAGCAACCCGTCGCGAGCCTCGGCGAGCGCCTTGGCCTTGGACGGGTCGCCGTTCTTCTCGAGCGTCTCGTTCGCCGCCTCGATCCGGCCGGCTAGTTCCTCCGTCTCGCTCGTCGCCTCGGCGTCGACGGTGCTTCCCAGATCGGTCGGGACCTTCACTTTGGCGTCGGCGGCCGACGTTCGTGCGGCCTCGGGCAACGCCTCCAGTTCCTGCTTGAGCGACTCGACATACTTGGTCGTCGCGGACGCCTCGGCGTTCAGTCGCCCGGTCTCGGCCGGCGTGTACTTCGCCTCCACGCGACCGCCGATCTGGGCACCGATCAGCATGCCGAGCCCCAGCGTGAACAGGACGAGCATGCCCTGGGCCTGGCTGCGAATGCCGGCGGGAGCCACACGGTCCGTGTAGATCTGACCGGTGACGAAAAAGAAGTCGTAGCAGATTCCGTGGAGCAGGATGCCGACGATCATCATCCAGCGAACGTCGTCCGGCGCGCCGACCGCGAAGAGGGCGTAGCGAACGACCCAGGCGAACATGCCGACGGCCAGCATCCACTTCACCCCCAGCCGCACGAAGAAGAGCGGCATCAGGACCATGAAGAGAATCTCGGAGACCTGCCCGAACGCCATGAAGATCGGCGGCGTGAGCGTCAGCCCGGCGGCCGACACGCTCTCCAGCCCGGCCTGCGTCACCGAGCGTTCCGCCAGCTGGTAGTAGAACGCGAGCGGAATGCAGACGAGGAACGAGCAGACCATGAACACGAGGAACGACGGCTGCTTGAGCAGGACGAACGCGTCCGCCCCCATCAGCTCCCGGGCG
>JANQQW010000242.1 GCA_028284885.1 Planctomycetaceae bacterium | reverse complement strand
CACGCAGACCTTGGCGTGCGGTCGCGCGGTCGCTGCAGGTCGTGCTCGTCGCGGAGCAGTGCGGCGACGTGGTTCGGGAACTCCCGTTCGACGCCGGCGAGGACGATCTCGACGAGGTGGGTCGCGGTTTCGAGGTCGAGTCGTTCTTGCACGGCTGGCTCGTTTGGCGGAAGCCCGGCTTCTCGGTCGTCCCGGGGCGGTGCGCGGAGGATAGCGTCCGCGCTGGATCGTTGCCCGAGAACGACGGGGAGCGGGGCTCGGCTCGCGTCTCGGCTCGACCGAGTTTCGACGGAGCGTCGAGCGGCGTACGATCCCTGCGACACGAACCGGGACGGAGAGAGTGATGGACGACCTGCGGATCGCGGCCTGTCAGTTCGAGCACCGGAACGGCGACAAGGCGTACAACCTGGGCCGCGTTCGCGACCTGACGGCGAAGGCCGTGGCGGCCGGGGCGAACGTCGTCAGCTTCCACGAGTGCTGCGTCTCGGCGTACACGTTCACGCAGGCGCTCTCGAAGGAGGAGATGCTGGACCTCGCCGAGCCGGTGCCGGACGGCCCGAGCGTTCGCGAGCTCGTCGCGATCTCCGCGGAGTTCGGAGTGCCGGTGCTGGCCGGGCTGTTCGAGCGTGACGGCGACGAGGTGTTCAACACCTACGTGTGCGTCACGGCGGACGGACTCGTGGCCCGTCACCGAAAGCTGCACGCCTTCGTGAACCCGCACCTCTCGTCGGGGAGCGAGTACACGGTCTTCGATCTCGGCGGTTGGAAGTGCGGAGTCCTGATCTGCTACGACAACAACCTGGTCGAGAACGTGCGGACGACGGCCCTTCTGGGGGCGAAGATCGTGTTCATGCCGCACGTGACGTGCTGCCTGCCGTCCGTGATGCCCGGCCGGGGCACGGTCGATCCCGAACTGTGGCGGAACCGCGAGCGGGACCCGGTGCCGTTGCGGCAGGAGTTCGCCGGGCCCAAGGGGCGCGGGTGGTTGATGCGGTGGCTGCCGGCCCGGGCGTACGACAACGGCGTCTACGCCGTCTTCACCAACCCGGTCGGAATGGACGACGACACGGTCAAGAACGGCAACGCGATGGTCCTCGACCCGTTCGGCGAGGTTATCGCCGAGTTCAACGAACTGGGCGACGGCTTCTGCATCGGCACCTGCACCGAGGAGAAGCTCGGACTGGCGAGCGGCCAACGTTACCTGCGGGCCCGCCGGCCGGACCTCTACGGCAAGCTCGTCGAACCGCCGAGCGAGCCGCCGGAGACGAAACCGGGGTGGGAGTTGAGGCGTTGACCAAGGCGACACGGCCGACGGCGTTCCGACCCGCGGCTGTAGAGGTTGAGGCCCGCCCAAGCGTCTAAGGCCTTGGTCGTGTGCTCCCGGATTTCGGTTGCGTCATGTGGGTAAACGCGTAACATCGGGATTCGCCTTCGGGTCGTTCTCTAGGCCCAAACACCTCCATTCGAAGGGGATTCCCGTGAAACGCGTGCGCGGCTTTACGTTGATCGAACTGTTGGTCGTGATCGCGATCATCGCGATTCTGATCGCCCTGCTGCTCCCGGCCGTCCAACAGGCCCGCGAGGCAGCACGTCGCAGTCAGTGCAAGGGCAATCTCAAGCAGATCGGGATCGCCCTCCACAACTACCACGACACCTACGGCTACTTCCCGCCCGGCCAGAACTCTCAGACCCGCTGGATGAACAGCTGCCCGGAGGGACAGTGTGGCCAGTGGAGCTGGGGCGCGTTCCTGCTGCCGCAACTCGAGCTGACGAACGTCTACGAGGCGCTCGACGTCGGTGACGTGGAGCTGAACCAGGCGACGAACGACGCGACTCGGCGGGCCGTGCTGCAGACACCGCTGCAGATCTTCCGCTGTCCGTCGGACACTGGTCCCGATTTGAACACGGACCAGCCGGTTCCGTCCGACGCGGCCGCCGGTGGAACCAACTGTGACAACGGGAACTGTGTTCCGGTGGCGACCTCGAACTACGTCGGCTCGAACCACTCCCACAACCTGGAACGCAACCAGTGGAACGGGTTCATGGGACGGGCCGTGCGACTCGGCCCGGCGAACAACCCCTCGGGTCGCCGACGTCAGAACCGCATGCGGGACATCACGGACGGGACCAGCAACAGCATCGCGATCGGCGAACGGGCGTGGGAGATCCAGGGAACGCGGCTCCAGGCGGCGGTCGTCTTCGGCCAGAACGGTGACACGGGCAACAACAACAACCAGGGGCTCGTCTACGCTCACGGAGCGGGTCGCTGGGGCATCAACGGGACCTGCAACGACTGCGACCGCGGATTCAGCAGCCTGCACACCGGGGGATCGCAGTTCCTGTTCGCCGACGGAGCCGTCCGCTTCCTGTCGGAGAACATTCAGCACAACAACAACGGCGCGATCAACAGCACGTTCGAGCGTTTGATCGCGATCGCCGACGGGCAACCTGTCGAAGTGCCGTAGTTCCGTTCGGCCGTTCTACGAGGAGCCTTGCCATGCGCGTACGCATAGGCTGTGTCTTGGCCGTGTTGTTGGCGACCGGCTGCGGCGGTGGACCGGGAGACGGGTTGGTCCTCGGTCGTGTGGAAGGAGTCGTCACGTTGGACGGCGAACCCCTGCCGAACGCTCACGTCGCCTTCGCGCCGAAGGAGTCGGACGGGGCGACCTCGACGGCGACCACCGACGAGACCGGGCACTACGAACTCCGCTACAAGCGTGACATGATGGGGGCCGTGGTCGGCAAGCACAGCGTCCGGATCTGGACGGTGGACGACGAGGGCGATCAGATCGACGAGCTGACGGGGCAGCCGATCCCGCGGCCGAAGGAGATCGTCCCCGCGACGTACAACGAGCAGTCCGACCTCGAACGGAACGTCGAAGACGGGGAGCAGACGATCGACTTCGAGTTGGTCACCGAGTAGCAGCCGGTCCCGACCGACCGACGAATTCGAGCTCCGCGGCACTGCCGTGGGGCTCGCGTCGTTCGGGGCCGCGGTCAACGCGGTCTTGCCGGGCTCTCGGGCTGAGCCGCTCGTACGGACCGTAGCTGCGTCAGCAACGCCTGCACGCGGCGGTGGACCTCGGGGGAGTTTCCGACGACGAGCATGCCGTCGAACGCGGCGATCGTGCCGTGACCGCCGTTCGTGTTCCAGGACGACGGCGAGACCGTCGTCGCGACCACGTCCAACAGCCCGCCGATGCCTTCGTTCGAGACTGGAGCGCGAGCGTGCGCCGCTCCCCCGAAGCCGCCGCCGGCTCCGCCGAACGGGTCCTCCGGACGGGGGGCGGGCCGCCGGGTCTCGAGGAGATCACGAACGTCGTAGACCTCCACGTCCAGGGAGTCGAGGTCGATCCGCGTGATGCGAACGAATCCTTCGCCGACGACGACGGCCAGTTCGTCCTCCGCTCCCAGCTCGTCGACCATCAGCTGGAGAACGGCACGGGCGGGCGGCTGGGCGTGTCGGAAGCCGATCGTCACCGGCGTGTCGAGCTCGAGGTCGACGTCGCCGAACGCCTGCTTGTCGATCAACACGTCGATCTCGACGAGTTCGGAGACGAACTCGACCGCTTCTTCGAACGGTGTCTCCACGAAGTCGATCCGAACCGGTTTCCGGAGCGCCGCCTCGACCTTGGCTCGCGCTGGACTCGGCTGGGCCGCGTGCACCCGCGGCGGCTCGGCGGCAACGGGGGCCACCGGTGCAGCTGCGTCCGGTTGCTGGGCGACCGCGACGGGCGGGGCCACCACGGCGTCGGCCGCGGGCCAGAACGCGAACGCGGCAAGCAGGACCAGGGTGACGGCGACGGCGGACGCGGTCGTGCGGTACACGAGCACTCTCCTTCTGTGGGTCCTTCACCCAACTGGCCAACGAACGAACCCACAGAAGGAGAGTGC
>JANQQW010000237.1 GCA_028284885.1 Planctomycetaceae bacterium | reverse complement strand
GCTGGCTGGTGCGACAGCCGGCCGACCGCCGGACGCCGCCGAGCGAACTCTCCAGCTACGCCGCCGCCCTCGACGCCTGCCTGCTCCGCGGCGGTCCGGAGGAACGCCGGATCGCACTGGAGCTCGCACGGACGGACGGGGAGTGCGGGCGGATTCCGTCGGCACTCGCGGTCGCGGAGGACGACGACGAGGAAGTGGCGACGCTCGCCCGAGAGACCGTCGTCGAGCTGGTCGACTCGATGCGGCTGCTCCGTGACGAGGATCGTGCCAGCAGAGGCAACGGCAACAGGCGGAACGCCCGTCGAGCCGATCTGGGACGGGCGCTCGGCGCGTTGCTGCAGACGACACGTCGCCGTGACGCGGAGCCGCTGCACGAGCTGGCGGCCCGGTCGATCCTCCTGCTCGGCACGCCGAAGTCCCCCGAGGTGCGGGAGCTGTTGTGGACCGCCGCGCCGCCCGTTCGGAAGCTCGCCACGGAGATCCTGCTCAGCGACGAGCACCCGGGAATCCTCTCCTTCGTGATCGACATGCTGGGCGTTCCGTATCCGCATCCCGCCGCACTCGAGGCCCTGCGGTCCCGCGAGGACCGGCCGTTCGTCGAGGCGTTGCTGGAGCACGTCGTCGGGGACGAGCCGCCGGCGTTCGGCGAGAACCTCCACCAGGTGGACGAGATCCGTTGGCTCACGCCGGACTACGTGCGAGACCTGCCGGACGACCTGCAGGCCGCCTGCGTGCAGCTCGTCGAGAAGGTCGATCTGGACGACGCCGCTCGCGACCGGTTCCTCGACTGGGTCGTGCGACACGGCTCCGGGGAGGCCCGGCGGCTCGCGACGGACCGACTCGCGCGAATGGACGACGCCGAGGTCTCGGCCGTCGTCGAGGACGGGCTCGGGGCCGAGAACGTCGGCGTGCAGGCCTGGGCGACCTCGCAGCTGCGGTCGCGGGCCGTGCCGGACGCCGTCCCGCGACTCGTCGAGCGGCTTGAGAGTCCGCTCGAGCCGGTGCGGGCGGCCGCCCGTCGCGAGCTCGGCGACTTCGATCTCGCGACGCTGCTCAAGGTCCACGACCAGCTGACGAACCAGAGGGCGTGGCTGGCGGGGCGGCTGCTGGAGAAGATCAACCCCGACGTCGGCGCGGAACTGGCCGAGGAGTTGGAGCACCCGCACCATCGACGTCGCCTGAACGCCGTGCGTGCCGCCGGTCGTCTCGGACTCGGTCGGGCCGTCCTTCCGCAGCTGCTGTCCGCTGCCGAACACGACGACCCGCTGATCCGCCGCACGGTGGCGGAGTGCCTGGCGACGATTCCCGCGGACGAGGTCTTCCACGCGCTGCGTCGGATGCTGCACGACGAGCACCACCGCGTCCGCGAGTCGGCCCGGCAGTCGCTCGCGCTGCTCTCGGAGGTCTCCCCGCGAACGTCGTCCGACTCGCCCGTTCCCGCCGAACCGGTTCCCGCGGAGGCCGCCACATGACGTCGCTCCAACTGCTTCTGCCGCTGCTGGCCACGGAGGACGTGTCCCGGGCCGTCCGGTCGCACTTCGACCGGTCGGCTTCGCTGTCGTGGTTTCTGTTGTTCCTGGGGGTCGCCGGTGCCCTCGCCGGAACGTGGGCGGTGCTCGACTTCCTGCAGAACCGCGCACGACACCCGTCGTCCCGCAGCGCCTTCGAGGAACTCGTCCACGTCCACGGCCTCGAGAGGCGGGAACTGAAGCTGCTCCGGCAGGTCGCCGCCGCGGTCGGCTTCAGCGATCCGGCGTTCGTCTTCGTCCGGCCCGACGCCTTCGAGCTGGCGGCCGCCAGCGGAGAGCTCGACGCTCAGCGGCTGGAGCGACTGCGGCAGAAGCTGTTCGGAAGCTGAGGAACGTCAGTCGTCGGCCGCGCGCGGTTGGCGGACGTAGCCCGGCATCGGCTGGACGACCCCGTCGCCGTCGATGCAGGCGAGCACCGTCCGGGCGGTCGCGAGCCTCTCGTCGCCACGGAGCAGTTCGTACTCGTGTTCCAGCTTGGCGGCCGACAGCCGCGCGACCCGGACGCGGACGCGGACCAGGTCGTCGTACCGGGCCGGTTTCAGGTACTTGGTCTGCAGCGAGACCACGACGAGGAACCGCCCAGACTCCTCCATCGCCCGGTAGTCGCCGCCGCGGGAGCGGAAGTACTCGGTACGGGCCAGCTCCAGGTAGACGGCGTGGTTCGCGTGGTGCAGGAACCCCATGCCGTCCGTCTCCGCGTAGCGGACGCGGACCGCGATCTCGAACCAGTCGTCGTCCGTCGCGGGGGTCATCAGGTGCGCGTGGGGACGAGGGTCGAGTCGTAGGTGCGGGTCCGGGCCTCGGGGTCGGCGTCGGCCTGGTCGAGCGCGAGCTGGTACAGCTGCCGGCCCGCCTCGGTCGGGTAGTTCTTGTCGATGCAGGCCTGGCAGAGCTGCG
>JANQQW010000229.1 GCA_028284885.1 Planctomycetaceae bacterium | reverse complement strand
CCCGGCGTGATGTCGAGCCGGCCGTCTCGGCTGAGGTACTGTTGGCGGCCGTCGGTGAACTTGAGGAAGCCCGGTCCGGTGACGGCGACGTCGAGCATGCCGCCGGTCACCTCGAGCGGGCCGGTGGAGTGGTCGGTGACGACGGCGTGCACCGTCGAGCCGCCGGTGTGCTTCTGGAGTTGGTGCGGCAGCTCGCCCCCCCGGCCCCGTTCGGCGTCGAACGTGCGGTTGGCCTGGAAGACGGCGAGGTCCCGCTTGAAGGCGGTGGTGTCGGCGTTGGCGAGGTTGTTCGCGATGACGTCCAGCCGCGTGGACTGTGCGGCCGCGCCGTTCGCGGAGAGGTAGAGTCCGTAGAGCATGGCGCAATGACAGCCTGTCGACGCGCCCCCTGCGTTCTCCCCTTTCTTCGGCTGCGAAGGGCCGACGACTTCAGCCCAATCGCTACGACCGGAAAAGTCGCACGAGTTGGGGGACGAACCGGCCGAACGCCCGGGCCCGGTGGCTGAGGCACCGCTTCACCAGCGGGCTCAGCTCGCCGAACGTCTTCCCCCACTCCGGCAGCAGGAAGTACGGGTCGTAACCGAACCCGTTGCCACCGCGGGGCTCCGAGACGATCCGCCCGCGGCAGCGTGCCTCGACGGTAAGCACGATCTCGCCCTGGGGGTCGGCGAGCGCGACGTGGCAGGTGTAGTGGGCGGCCCGCTTCGTGTCCGGAACCCCCTCCAACTCGGCGACCAGCTTCGCGTTGTTGGCGTCGTCGGTCGCGTCCTCCCCGGCGAACCGGGCCGAGTAGACGCCCGGCCGCCCCCCCAGGGCCGCCACCGAGAGCCCGCTGTCCTCCCCGATCGCCCAGGCCCCCAGATGCCTGGCCACCTCGGCCGCCTTCTTCGCGGCGTTCGCGGCGAACGTGTCGCCGTCCTCCACGACCTCCGGCACGCCGTCGTGGTCGGCCACGCTCGTGACGGCGATGCCGTGCGGGTCGAGCAGATCCCGCATCTCGGCGATCTTCTTCGCGTTCCGGCTGGCGAGCACGAGTTGTCGGGGCGAGTCGTTCATGGCGGAAGCGTCCCGCCGGCCGTCGTGACTGTCAAGCGGCAGGCCGTCGGCCGCCTCGGCACGGACTTTGCTTTCGAGGAGTCCAGTCGGCCGGGCCGTCCTCTCGCCCGCGAAACCACTGGGTTTCACCCTCCTGCCGACGTCGTCTCTGCAATCCCGTTTGTAGAAGTTACAACCCGCCCTCGTTGGGAAAGGCGTCCCGTGAGTCAACGGACTGAATCCTCGCAGCACTTCGACACCCCGTCGCTGTTCGTCCGAGCGAACCGCATCGAGCCGGCTCCGCAGCCGACCCGCACCGAGGCCCCGGCCCCGACCCCGGTCACGTCGGTTCTCGACGCGTTCCTCGGCTACGCCGAGATGCGGCTCGCCGAACACACGACGACGCCCCGCGGCCACCGCTTCCGCACGCCGGCGACCGTCGCCCAGGAGCACCTCCGCCAACGGGGCTTCTCCGAGGTCGAGATTCGCGAGATCCACTTCGGCCTGTACACCTCGCCGCAGGACGTGCACGACCACCTGCGTCGCATGGGCTTCTCCGAGACGGCGATCCGCGAGTCGGGTCTCGTGTATGACGCCGACGGCCGTCCCCGGCACGACTGGAGTGGCAACGTCGTCGTCCCGCTCGCCGTCAACCAGGACGTCTACTGCTTCGACCCGCAGAACCCCTCGGACGCCCGGTTCCTCCGCGGCCCGAACGTGGACGACGTCGCCGCCTACGGCATCGACGAGGCCCGCGAGGCGCTCCCGCAGTGGGGCCGGCTGCTGCTCGTCGAGGACGTCGTCGACGCGATCTACCTCCGTCGCCACGGCCTTCCCGAGACCGCCGCCACCGGCTGCCCGCCGGCCCAGTTCACCCCGCAGCGGTGGCGTGCCCTCGTCCGCGACGGAGTCGAGTCGGTCACGCTCGCCTTCTCGCACGACGGCACCCGCGAACGCCGCATTCGCGAGGCCCTGTCGCACGCCCTCGTCGCCCGTACGGCCCCGGAGGTCTACGTCGTCGACGGCCGCGTCCTCCGCGAGAACGACTCCGCCGCCGAGTGCGTCCGGCACTTCGGGGCCGAGCGGCTGCGAACCGCCATTCGCAACGCCCAGCACGCGTTTGGCAGCAAGGACTACGGCCGCGGTCGTGAGCCGTTCGTCGAACGGCCCGCGCGTCGTCCGCACGAGTACTGGGCGGGCGACGAGGCGGTCGCCCGCTTCCGCGCCTATCTCGTCGGAGAGATCGACAAGATCGCCCGGCCGGCCGAGCGGGCCGCCTGGCACGCGTTCCTCGTCGACGTCGAGTCCGCCCTGCACCGGGGCGAGTTCGCCCGGGCGAGAACGCTGGTCGACGACTGGTACACCCGGTTGCATCCACGGGCCGAGCCCCGTCCGACGAGCCCCGCCGGCACGCTGGGTGACGTCCTCACCTCGATTCGTGCCGGCGGTCGTCGCGAGCAGGTCGAGATCGAGACGCTCGACGCGTCGGCCGAGACAGTCGACGCCTACGTCGAGACGATCGCCGTCGCGTCCCGCAGCGGCCGCCTGCAAGCGGTGTGCGAACGGCTGTCGGAGGCGATTCGCACGAACCCCGAGGGCCGGCACGTCGTCCTCTGCCGTGAGTTCACGCCCCGCACGATCGCCTTCGGACTGCTCTGCCGACTGGCGAACGAGCTGACCGACGGTCCGGGCCTCGACGCCGAGCAGGTGTGGGACCGGTTCGTCGGCCGCGACGACCAACGGGGCTACGACGACCGGCCGTGGATCGTCGACGAGGCGGTCGACCGCCTGCGTCGCTCGTTCGACTGCGTCGAGTTCGTCGAACCGACGACCGGCGACGAGGTGCCGAACCGCTGGGTCGAACGCTTCGCAGACGGTCGTGCCCTGACCTCGGTGACGGACGCCGCCGGGCCGGTCGAGCAGGCCTCGGCCTGGAACGCGATGCACTGGGAGGCCGCCGAGGCGGCCCGCGTTCTCGACTGCAGCGTCACGATCGTCACGAACTCGACGGTCGAGCTGACGCCGGTCGCGTACCGGTTCGAGCCGGAGTGGAAGAACTGGTGCCCGACCTGCCCGTCGACGGACGCCGAAGGCCCGACGCACCGCGGCTTCCACGAGGTCGTCCGCGAATGGATCGACTATGCCGAGTCGCACGAACCGCCGCGGTTCGCCTTCTGACGGGCCGGGAAACCGAGACGACGAGACGCACGACGGGCGGCCCCGCAACGGGCCGCCCGTTCTTCGTCGTGACTCGGAGAACCTCAGTCGCCGACCGTGGCGACCGCCTCGAGGTTCGACCGGAGGTGCTCGACGTTCAGGGTGCCGACGACGGCGTTCGTCACGCCCTCGCGGCCGAGCACGAAGCGGAGGGCCTCGGCCGGTTCGAGGTGCCCGGCGGCGAGCGGCTTCTTCACGACCACGCCGATGTTCCGGCGGGCCGCCTCGGCGATGACCGACTCCATCGACGTGTCGCCGAGGTGGTACTCGAGCATCAGCACGTCGGCCCAGGCGAGTGCGGCCCGGCAGCCCGCGACGGACTTCCCCGAGAACCCGGCCGCCCGCAGCAGGCCCTTCGCCTTCAGAGAGAGCAGCGTGCCGACGGCGTCGCTCGACTGCTGGATCTCCAGGTCGTTCCCGTCCGAGTGGACGAAGACGACGTCGAGCACGTCGGTCCGCAGCCGGGCGAGGCTGCGGGCCACGCTGTTCCGAATGGCGGCGGCGGAGAAGTCGTACCGCGAGACGCCGTTCTCGAACTCCTCGCCGATCTTGGTCGAGAGGACGAACTCGTCCCGGCGGTGCGCGAGGAAGCGACCGACGCGTTCCTCGCTGCAGCCGTAGGCCGGTGCCGTGTCGACGTGGTTCACGCCGAGGTCGAGCACCTCGTTGAGCAGCCGGTCGGCGGCCGTGTCGTCAGGGAGGTCGTACCCGGTCGGGTACTTCACCTTCTGGTTGCGACCGATCTTGAACGCGCCGAAACCGATGCGTGAGACGTGGAGGCCCGTGCGGCCGAGAGGCGAACGAAGCATGGCGGGTTGCCCGTGACGACGTGCGGGGGACGTCGGCGGAGGACGAGGGAGGATCAGGCGACGCGTGCACGCACCGCGGGACGAGAGTCTTCGAACACCCGCCACTCCGACACCTCTTCCCACGGGGGAAGGGCGACGTCCGGCCGCGGCCAGGCGTTCGTGACGAGCGAGTCGAAGGCGATCGGCGTCGACTCCGCGGGAACGCGGCGGGCGACGTCGCGAGCGAGCTCCGGCACCAAGGCGAGCTTTGTCGGCCAGGTCGTGAGGACGTTCCCCTCGGACAGAACCTGGAAGGTCTCCGGTCGTTGGCCGCCGCGGACGATCGCCTCGGCCCGGTCGACGCGGTAGGTCGCCCACTCGCAGCCGGTGAGGTCGAGGCCGGGGATGCAGTCCGTCAGCTCGTCGCGCGCCCGCAGCAGAAGTTCGGCCTCGGAGACCTCGACTCCCGCCTCTGCGAGGTGCCCCCCCACCTGCCAGACCCGTCGCCCGGCGGCGTCGATGTCGGACGTGACGGTCACGCGGGTTCGCGAACCGTCCACGCAGTGGCCGTTGAGTTCGGGGAGCGGTCCGCGGACGAGCACCATGTGCAACGGACGCCGCTGCATCGCGGGGACGTCGAGTCCGCAGAGGTGTCGCAGCGTCGCGTTGCCGGAGCCGGCGGCGAGGACGACCGTGTGCGGTCGAATCTCGAGCC
>JANQQW010000215.1 GCA_028284885.1 Planctomycetaceae bacterium | reverse complement strand
CGCCTCGGCCGTGTGGGCGGTCGCCCCGGTCCGGCCGACGTCCCGCCGCAGCGCGGCCATCTCCTTCCGCACCGCGTCCAGACTCTCGGGACTGGCGAGCCAGCCCTCGACGACCTCGGTCATCCCGGCGACCGCCTTCGCCGAGTGGCCGAACGTCGCGAACTCCGGCATGACCGGGCGGTCCGCCATCAGGTTCGGCAGCGTGAAGTAGTCGACCTCGAGCAGCACGCTGAGGAACCGCAACCAGCCGGCGCTGTAGACGACCGTCGCCGGCGTCTCGCGGGCCAGCAGTTCCAGGCTGACCGAACCCGAGACCATCAGGCAGCAGTCGGAGAGTTCGACGATCTCCGACGTACGACCCGTGTGGAACTCGATCGGCAGTCGGCGACCGGCCTTCGTGCTCGCCTCGCGGCAGAAGTGCGAGTGCTCCGACTTGAAGTTCGCGACGAGGAACCGGACGTCCGGGAAGCGTCGCGAAAGGGACTCGGCGACCTCGAGCTGCATGCGGAAGTTGCGGGTCACCTCGGCGTTCCGACTGCCGGGCAGGATGCCGACGACGCGGCCGCCCCGTTCACGCTGCCGCCCCAGGAACGCACCGTCGAGTTCCTTGTCGGCCACCTCGTCGAAGAACGGGTGCCCGACGTACTCGGCCTGCACGCCGCGTTCCGCGTACCACGCCTTCTCGAACGGCAGCCCGCAGAGCAGGTGGTCGACGTACTTGCGGACCTTCTTGATCCGCCACGAGGCCCATGCCCAGATTTGCGGCGGGAGGTAGTAGATCACCGGGATGCCGTGCTTCTTGGCGACCCGGGCGACGTGCCAGTTGAAGCCGGGGAAGTCGACCAGGACGACGGCGTCTGGTGGGTTGTCTCGGAAGTGCTGCTCTGCCTCGCCGACGAGTCGGTAGAACTTGTGCAGCAGCGGGAGCACCTTGGCGATGCCCATGACGGCGAGGTTGGTGAGCGGGTAGTGCAGCCGGCAGCCGGCCGCCTCCATCCGGGGGCCGCCGAACCCCTCGATCTCGACGTTCGGCTCGCGACGCCGCAACTCCTCCACGAGGTGGGCCGCGTGCTCGTCGCCGCTCGGTTCGCCAACGGAGAAGAAGAGTCGCACGGAATCCGTTCCGTTCAGTCGAGGCCCGTGAGGATGTGGGGCGCGCGGAGCCGTCCCGTGAAAGCGGCGGGAGCGTACGGGCGATGCCGGAAGCCGGTCAAGACGGGATGACGCCCGTCGACCGGTCGCCATTCCCCGGCCCGCAAGCTAGGGTTGGGAGGCCCGAACGGTGTCCGGAGCGCACGATGCAACTCGCGCGAAACGTGTTGAAGAGTCGATCAAGACGGCGAGCGGGAGGTGTCAGCCTCCCGGTTTCGCGTCGTTCGTGGAGTGGGCGCCCCATCCGTCGTCCACGAGTAGCCGGCCGGCTGACACCGGCCGCTCGCCTCGCCCCGATCCGTTGGTGTGTGCGACTCGTCGCCCTTGCCGCGATCCTTCCGTCGATCGGGTTCGCGGACGAGTTCACGTTCACGAACGACGCCGGCGACGAGGTCACGGTCGAGGGTCGGCTCGCCGGTCAGGGGCAGGGGGTGTTCGCGGTCGAGCTGGCCGACGGCGGGGTCCTGCTGCTGCCGGAGCGGGCGGTGACCAAGCGGGTCGAGAAGGAGCCGCCCGAGGCGCTGACGCACGAACAGGTGGAGAAGAACCTGCAGGAGACGTTCGTCGACGGCCGCGTGCTGACGATCGTCGAGGAGCCGTACGTGCTCGCCCTCGTCACGGCCCGCAAGGAGTTCGACGAGCGGACGCTCCGCAAGAAGCAGGCGGGCCTCACCAAGCTCGCGCGGCTGTTCGTCAGCCTGGAGACGAAGTTCCGCTCGTTCGTCCGCACGACCCGCGTTCCGGTCAAGCCGGTCGCCTTCCCGCTGGTGGTGCTCGTCTTCGAGTCCGACGCGAACTTCGAGACCTACGCCCGCATGGTCACCGGCGACAAGGACCTGCCGGCCCGCAACATCGCCGGCTTCTACGACCTGCGGTCCAACCACCTCGTCCTCCGCGTCAGCGAGATGGACGACTACCGCACGCTGATCCACGAGGGCGTGCACCAACAGGTCTTCAACCGCCGCATCATCGAGAAGTTCTCGCCCGTCCCGGTCTGGTTCAACGAGGGGATCGCGACCGGATTCGAGGGGGACGGCGAGACGCTCCGCAGCGACCCGAAGATTCCCAACGAGGTCTACGGCCCCCGCGCGCTGCTCGCCCGGCAGGTCGACTTCGAGGACATCGTCCGCGGCGACGGCATGTTCAAGTCGGCCGCGTTCGCCGGCCCCAGCTACGCCCGCGCCTGGGCCCTCCACTGGCTGCTCTGCACGAAGTACCGGGCTCAGTACGCCAAGTACGTCCGGCTGATGTCCGCGAAGAAGTCCCTCGCCCTCGACGACGCCGACACTCGGCAGAAGGAGTTCGAGGAGACGATCGGCAAGTCCGTCGAGGAGCTCGAACGCGAGTACGCGAACGTGCTCCGCCTCGCGCTGCGGCGAAGGAAACGCTGATGCGAGCCGTCGTCGTCTCGTTCGACCGTCTCCCGCTCGGCTTCCTCGGCTGTCACGGGAACACGTGGATCGACACGCCGCACTTCGACCGTCTGGCGGCCGAGGGAGTCGTGTTCGACCAGCACTTCGCCGAGTGCATCGGTCCCTCGACGTCGCACGCGTGGTGGACGGGTTGCCTGCAGTTCCCCGCGCGGGAGAACGAGGTTCGCGGCGACGAGTTCGCAGCGCGACTCGCCGAGGCGGGGGTCCGTTCGGTGCTGTTGGTCGAGGAGCCGAACTCCCGACCGGTCGCGTTGCCGCAGTCGTTCGACGAGGTCGAGGCGGTCGGCGGCGAGGACGGGCTCGACGTACCGCACGCGGAGACGCCGTTCGCCCGGCTGGTGGACCGTGCGATCGAACGGCTGCAGTCCTCGAGCGGCGGCTCGGAACTCGTGTGGCTGAAGAGCCGTGGTGTGCCGGTGCCGTGGTTGCCGCCGCGGGAGCTGGCGGAGCGGTTCGTCGCGCTGTTCGAGGAACTGGAGGACGAGGAGGACGACGAGCCGCGGCCGACCGACGACGACATCGAGTGGATCGCTCTCGAGGACCTGGAGGACGAAGAAGCCGAAGCGGGCGAGGAGTTGGCCGACGACGACTCGGCGGACGTGAACGGGGACGCGGACGAAGAGGAGTGGGAGGAGGAGCCGGAGGGCGAGGACGAGGAGATCGACGAGCAGGCCGAGTTCGACGAACTGCTCCGCGTGCTCGCCTCGGTCGGGACGATGGAGGAGACCGACCGGCTCGACGAGTCGGACTGGTTGCTCGTGCGGGCCGTGTACGGCGGTTACGTGTCGCTCCTCGACGAGAGCCTCGGACGGCTGCGAGCCGTGGTCGGCGACGACGTGCTGCTGATCGTGACGGCCGCCGAGGGGGAGTCACTCGGCGAGCGGATCGGCCTCGACGAGGGCCCGGGGCGGCTCGGTGAGGAGCACGCCCACACACCGCTGCTGGTCCGCTGCCCGGGAGTCGAGGGAGGCGGGCGACTCTCGGAGTTCGCCCAGCCGACCGACGTCGCCCCCACGCTCCTCGACTGGTTCGGCGTTTCCGCCGCAGCGGCCGGCTGCGAGGGGCGATCGCTCCTGCCGACCTGCCGCGGTGACTCCACAAGTGCCCGAGCCGCAGCGGTTTCGGGAACCTCATCCCCCACCCTGAACGGTCTGCGGACGGCCGCGTTCCACCTCGTGACCGCTGAGGCCGACGGAGAGTTGGGGGCGGAGTCCGAACCGCGGCCGGCCAAGCTGTACGTCAAGCCGGAAGACGTGTGGGACATTCACGATATGGCGGATCAGCTGCCAGACGACGCCGACCGGCTGACGGCCGCCTTGGACCAGTGGGTCGCCGCGGCGAGATCCGCGTGTCCAGCACCCGTTTCCCTGCTGGAGTCGGCCGTAAAGGGCGATTCTGGTTGAGTTTGCCGGATTCTTCGGTCGCGAAGATTCGTGGTGAGATCCGGCTCGATCGTGCGTCTCCTCTCTTGTGCGGTTCGCACGGACCGGGGTGGCGTACGCCCCGACCGGACGAGCCATCCACTCTCCAAGACGAGTTCAACCCGCCTCTCCGCAGGAACCACGCACCATGTCGGACGCCAGCCCGGATCTCGAAGTCTCGATGGGCAAGCTGAACAGGGCCTACGATCAGCTTCGCGACCAGATGTCGAAGATCATCGTGGGGCAGTCCGAGGTGATCGAGCAGCTGCTCATCGCCATGTTCAGCAAGGGGCACGTGCTGCTGGAAGGCGTGCCGGGTCTCGCGAAGACGCTGATGATCAGCACGCTGGCGAAGACGCTGAAGTTGAACTTCGCCCGCATTCAGTTCACGCCGGACCTCATGCCGGCGGACATCACCGGCACGGACGTGCTTCAGGAGAACCGGGAGACCGGCCAACGCGAGTTCCGCTTCATCCAGGGCCCGTTGTTCCACAACGTGATCCTCGCGGACGAGATCAACCGGACGCCGCCGAAGACGCAGGCCGCCATGCTGGAGGCGATGCAGGAGCGGCAGGTGACGGTCGGCCAGGTCCGGCACGTGCTCTCCGACCCGTTCTTCGTGCTCGCCACGCAGAACCCGATCGAGCAGGAGGGAACCTATCCGCTGCCCGAGGCCCAGCAGGACCGCTTCATGTTCAAGGTGGACGTGAAGTACCCGACCTACGAAGAGGAGAAGCAGATCGCCAAGGCGACCACCTCGACGCACGTCGCCGAGGTCGAGCCGGTCCTCACGGGCGAAGAGGTGATCGAGCTGCAGCAGATCGTGCGGCAGGTGCCGGTCTCGGACCACGTCGTCGACTACGCCCTCGCCCTCGTCCGGCAGACGCGGATCACGCAGCCGGGCGTGCCCGAGTTCGTGAACGAGTGGCTCAGCTGGGGCGCCGGGCCGCGTGCCGTGCAGTTCCTGCTGCTCGGCGGCAAGGCCCGGGCACTCCTGTACGGTCGCAGCCACGTCTCGACGGAGGACGTCGCCGCCCTCGCCCTGCCGGTCCTCCGGCACCGCATCGTGACGAACTTCTCGGCCGAGTCCGAGGGGATCACGACGGACAAGGTCGTCGACCGGCTCGTCAAGGAGACGCCCGCGAAGGAAGGCGAACTGACCGCCGACCCGCGGCTCGCCGCGATCTTCAAGGCGTGAGTCGGACCTGGTCCACGGGACCGGCGGACGCCGTCGTCGGCATCGACCCGGCACCGCTGGTTTCCGCCTTCCCTCAGAGTGAGCGAGCAGTGGGAGAAGTGAATTGAGCGACGGCTACCGACGCTTCCTCCGGCCGGAGGAGCTCTCCCGGATCGGCAAGCTCGAGGTGCGGGCGCGGCACATCGTCGAGGGGTTCCTCTCCGGCATGCACCGCAGCCCCTACTTCGGGCAGTCCATCGAGTTCGCACAGCACCGCGAGTACGTCCCGGGTGACGACACCCGCCGCATCGACTGGAAGGCCTGGTCGAAGACGGACAAGTACTACCTGAAGCTGTACGAGGAGGAGACCAACCTCCGCACCACGCTGATCGTCGACGTCAGCGAGTCGATGCAGTTCGGCAGCGGGGCGATGACGAAGTACGAGTACGGCTGCACGATCGCGGCCGCGCTCGCCTACCTGCTGCTCCGTCAGCAGGACGCCGTCTCGATGGTCTCCTTCGACGACGCCATTCGCAGCATGGTCCCGGCCCGCAGCAAGCGGAACCACCTGCACGCCCTGCTCGCCACGCTCGACGCGGACGCGCCGAAGAAGAAGACCGACCTGCACGCCATTCTCCGCTACGTGGCGGAGGAGAAGACGCAGAAGGGCATGGTCGTCCTCATCAGCGACCTGTTCGCTCCGCGGGAGTCGGTCTTCAAGGGGCTGAAGCTGCTGCGGCAACGCGGACACGACGTGCTCGTCCTGCACGTGATGGACGACCAGGAACTCGACTTCGACTACAGCGGCACGACGAAGTTCGAGGGGATGGAGGAACTCGGCGAGCTCGTCTGCGACCCGCGGTCCCTGCGGGAGGGCTACCTCGCGGCCGTCGAGAAGTTCCTCGCCGAGCTGCGGCGGTTCTGCTCGCGGAACCTCGTGGACTTTCAGACGGTCCGCACCAGCGAGCACCTCGACGCCGCGTTGAGACACTTCATGAACCACCGCATCGGCATGCAGCAGTCGGTCCGCAACTGAGCTCGGACCGGCTCCCGACGAGGAGCAGTGCAAGTGGGTTGGCTTTTGAACTTCTCGTTCGCGACGTCGGGCATCATCGCCGGTGGCGTTGCGCTCGTCGCCTCGCCGATCATCATCCACCTGATCAACCGGCTCCGGTACCGCCGGGTCCGGTTCGCCGCGATGGAGTTCCTGCTGGAGAGCCAGCAGAAGAACCGCCGGCGGGTGCTGATCGAACAGCTGCTGCTGCTCCTCCTCCGCATCCTGATCGTGCTCGCCCTCGCCCTGCTGGTCGCCCGGTTGATCGTGGGGGCGGACCAGCTCGCCATGTTCGCCGGCGTCAAGACGCACCACGTCGTCGTGCTGGACGACAGCGCCTCCATGCAGGACTCGTGGGAGGAGGAGGTCGACGGGCAGATCAAGCGGGTGAACGGGTTCGACAAGGCGAAGTCGGTCGTCTCGGCGATCGCCAACGAGGGCTCCCGGCTGCCGGGCTCGCAGCAGCTGACGGTGCTGCTCCTCTCCCGGCCGAAGCAGCCGCTGTTCGACCGCGAGGACGTGAACGAGGACTTCCTGACCGAGTTGAAGACGAAGCTGGACAACCAGCAGCCGACGCACCGTACGTTCGCTCTGGAGGACGGACTGGACGCGGCTCGCAAGTTCGTGAAGGAGGACGAGACCGGCATCCGGCACGTGCACGTCGTCTCGGACTTCCGGCGGGGGGACTGGCTCGACTCGCAGGCGATCAGCGACGCGGTGCTCGCCCTCGACAAGGAGGACGCGAGCATCAACCTCGTCCGCACCATCCCGGCCCGACACGAGAACCTGGCGATCACCGACGTGCAGGGCGAGTTCCACCTCGCGGTCGCCGAGGTGCCGATCGAGGTGACCGTGAAGGTCCGGAACGACGGCGAGAAGACGGCGAAGGACGTCCGGCTGTCGGTCTTCGTCGACGGGCAGAAGACGCCCGGTTCGGAGAGCATCCAGGCGGTCGAGCCGGGCGAGACCGAGTCGCACTCGTTCTACGTCTGGTTCGGCACGGGAGGCATGCACGAGTTCGAGGTGCGGCTCGAGGGAGACGACTTCACCCCGGACGACCGTCGCTTCGTCGCGGTCGAGGTGGCCGAGAAGCGACGCGTGCTGATCGTGGACGGCGACTTCGGCCAGGGACGGGAGGTGATCGGCGCGGACTTCCTGAAACTGGCGCTGGTGCCGGAGGACACCGGGTTCGAGCCGCTCGTCCAGTCGCCGGACTTCCTCCGCAAGAACCCGCTCGACCCGTTCACGACGATCTACATGGTCAACGTGGGGCCGCTGGAGCGGGACGCGGTGAAGCCGCTGGAGGAGTACGTCGCCGAGGGGGGCGGGCTCGTGTGGTTCCTCGGCAGCCAGCTCGACTCCGCCTTCTACACGGACACCCTGTACGGCGTGGACCAGGTCGGCGAGAAACCGGGCCTGTTCCCCGTGCCGCTGAAGCCGGGCCGTCGTGAGCTGCAACACCTCGCCGGCGCGCAGACCCCGCCGGACGTGAAGTTCACGAAGCACCCGATCTTCGCCGGACTGTTCGAGGGAGACGCGTACATCCTGGCCCCGTTCGTCAACGTCTGGGAGTACGTCGCGGTCGACCAGTCGCGGAAGCTGGTCGACGAGAACGGCGAGCCGGCACTCGACGGCGACGGGCGGCCGGTCGTCTGGCAGAAGGACGACAACCAACGCCGCGACGGCGTGACGACGATCGCCACGCTCCGGAACGGCGAGCCGTTCGCGTTCGAGCACGGCTTCGGGGAAGGGCGGATCGTCACGTTCCTGACGACCGCGGGCCCCGAGTGGAACAACTGGACCAAGATGCCGCCGTCCTACGTGCCGACGATCGCCGAGACACAGGCCCGGGTGGCCCGGACGGACCGGGTGCCGGAACGCCGACTCGCCGGCGAGCCGATCCCGTTCGACCTCGACGCCGCGCTGTACGAGACCGAGGGGCGGTACTCGACGCCCGACGTCGACCTCGGGACGCAGAAGCTGCTGCTCTCCGTGGAGCAGGACAACGCGGCCGAGGGGGGAGCCCGGCTGCGGCGGACGTTCGGCGTGCGCGACGAGACGGACCTGCTCGGCGTCTACCGGTTCACGCTGCCGCGGCAGGCCGGCACGGCGGAGCAGCGGTGGGTGGCGGTGAACGCCCCGGTCGAGGAAGGTCAGCTGACTCTCGCGACCGACGACGACATCGAGCGGCGGATGGGGCAGGACGTGGACTACCACCTGCAGGCCGCGGGCAACTTCGGCTGGATCAAGGGGGGCGACGAGGGAGACACCGACGTGCACCGCGTCCTGCTCGCCCTCCTCGTGGTGCTGCTCGTCTGCGAGCAGCTGTTGGCGTGGCGTTTGAGTTTTCACAGTCAGACGGCGGGAGCAACCCGATGATCTGGAACGGTTTGGTCCCCATTCTCGCCCAGGCGAGCACCACGGTCGTCAAGCCGCAGAGGCACTGGAACGACTTCTCCGCCTGGCAGGACAAGTGTCTGCTCACCGCGCTCATCGCCTTGGCGATCGGCTCGGTCGTCCTCTACGCGTGGGACTCGGCCGGGCAGAAGAGCATCTGGCGGGTCTTCCTGCCACTCGTCCGGCTGACGGCCATCGTCGGGTTGATCCTGATCCTGTTCGACTTCCACGAGCGGACGGCCGAGGAGTCGGTCTCGCCGTCGCGGGTCGTCGTGCTGGTCGACGTCTCGCCGTCGATGGAGCTCGACAACACCCTGCAGGACGCCGACCCGGACTCGCCGTCCGCCAAGGGAGGCGTGCCGTCGCGGATCGAGGTCGCCCGGCAGCTGCTCGAGAAGTCCGACATGATCCAGACGCTCCGCGAGCGTCACGAGGTGCACGTCTACGCGTTCGGCGAGAAGCTCTACGACCGCATCGCGACGCTGCCCGTGCTGGACTCCGAGACGATCGCCGCCCGCAAGCGGAAGTCCCGTGAGGACGACGCCGAGGGAACGGACGACGGTGCGGACGACGAGGCCGGCGAGGACGAAACCGACGCGGAAGCCGTTGCCGAGGACTCGGACGACGCGAGCGACGGCGACGACGAGCAGCCCGACCCGTTCGAGTTGATCGCGTGGGACGAGCACCTCGAGCTCCGCGGTGGCAACACCCGGCTGGGGGACGCCATGCGGGACGTCGTCCGCGAGTACGCGTCCGAGACGTTCTCCGGCGTGGTCGTCATCACGGACGGGTCGAACAACGCCGGCAGCGACCCCGACCCCGCCAAGCGGAAGGCGATGAAGCAGAACATCCGGTTCGTCACCGTCGGCGTGGGGACCACCCGTCGTGCCCCGACGATCCGAGTGACCAACCTCGTCACGCCCAGTCTCGTCCGCGTCGAGGACCCGTATGAACTGAAGGCGTACGTCTCCGGGCAGAACCTCACGGACAAGCGGGTGGCGGTCGAGTTGCTGGCCCGCCCGGCCGACGCCCCGGACGCCGAACTGCAGAGCGTCTCGGTCGACGAGGGGGACAACCCGGTCGTGCTGGACCTGCCGGAGGACGGCCGCGAGGTCGAGATTCCGTTCCGACGGACGAACTCGGTGGCCGGCAAGCTGGAGTACGTGGTCCGCGTGACGCCCGAGCGGCGGATTCCGGCCGGCGGGGCGAGCAAGCTGGAGGAGAAGCGGGTCGTCGAGGTCAGCGACAAGCCGACCGGCGTGCTCATCGTCGCGGGGGGGCCCATGCGGGACTACCGCTTCGCCCGCAACATGTTCACCCGACACGCCGGCATCGACCTGTGGGTCTGGCTGCAGACCGTCGATGCGGCCGACGTGAACCTCGTCAGCCAGGAGTCGAACAACGACCTGCTGACCAGCTTCCCGACGAAGGCGGAGCTGAACGAGAACATCGACGTCGTGATCGGCTTCGACCCGGACTGGACGGCACTCTCCGTCGAGGAACGCGAGTACCTGTCCGAGTGGAATTCCAGCCGGGCGGGCGGGCTGATCCTCGTCGCCGGCGACGTGCACACCCCCGAGCTGGTCTCGGCGGACAACAGCTTCGACGTCGTCCGGGACATGTACCCCGTCGTTCTGGAGGCGCTGCTGCTGAACGTGAACCTCGACGACGAGGACGCCCAGCCGTGGGAACCCGCCTTCACGCGGGACGCCGAGAACGCCGAGTTCCTCGAGATCGCCGACGACCCGGTCGAGTCGACGAACGCCTGGAAGGAGTTCGAGGGGATGTACCGCTGCTACCCGACGGTCGGGACGAAGGGGGGCACGGTCGTGTACGCCCACTTCTCCAACCCGCGGGCCCGCAGCGCCGCCGGTCCGCACGTCCTGTTGGCGAGCCACACGCCCGGCCTGGGCAAGGTGCTGTACCTCGGCAGTTCCGAGATCTGGCGGCTGCGGTCGCTCGGCGAGGAACGGTTCGACAACTTCTGGGTGAAGATGGTCCGCGAGGCGAGCAAGGGCCGGTTGAAGGAAGGGAGCGGCCGGGTGATGTTCGACGCCGAGCGGTCGAAGTACTTCCTCGGCGAGACGGTCGTCATGCGGGCCCGGCTGCTCGACGTCGACTACGAACCGGTCGAGATGGAGTCCGTGACGATGCGGGTCGTCGATCCGAACGGCCGCCCGGTCTCGCCGGACCCCGTTCTGCGGCCCGTGCCGAAGAGCCCGGGCGTCTACAGCGGGACGTTCCGCGCGGCGGTCGCCAGCCCGGACTCGGAGTACACGGTCTCCCTGCAGGTGCCCGGTGCCTCGGAGACCGTCGAGCGGTCGATCAGCGTGACCGTGCCGAACCTCGAGACCGACGACCCGCAGCAGAACGCCCGGCTGCTCGAACAGCTGGGTAACGAGGCGAAGCGGAACTTCTACGTGTCGCTGGAGGGTCGCGACGGATCCGAGGGAGTCGTCGAGGCGGCGGCCGAGTCGATCCCGACGTTCTTCGTGAAGCGGTCGCGGCGAATCGTGCTGGACGAACGGCGGGACAAGCTGTGGGACACGAGTCTCGTGCTGTACCTGTTGGTGGGCCTGCTCTCGGTCGAGTGGCTCACCCGCAAACTGCTGAAACTGGCCTGAGGCGAGGAGACCTGCGATGTCCACGACACCGAACGCCGCTCGCCCCGAGATCGAAGGCCTGCTCTCGCGTCTGAAGAGCCGGATCCAGATGTACGTCGTCGTCGAGGGGGTCGCCCTCGTCGTCTGCTTGCTCTGCTTCCTGTTCTGGCTCGCCTACGGGCTGAACGAGTTCTGGTTCTGGGTGACCCGGCTGGAACTGCCGCAGTGGTTCCGCATCGGCTACTCGCTGGTCACCGTCGGACTGTTCGTCCTGACGGTGCTCGCGTTCCTCGTGTTCCGGCTCGCCCGGAGCTTCCGGTCGAAGGCGTTGGCCCTCGTGCTGGAACGAAGGTTCCCCGAGCTGGACGACCGTCTGATCACGGCGGTCGAGATGTCGGAGGTGCCGCCGGACTACGTGACCGACTTGGGCCAGGTGATGCTCGACCGGACGATCGGCGGGGTCGTGCAGGACGCCCGCGGCATCGAGGTGGGGGACGTCTTCGACCGGAAGCCGATCCTCCGGGCCGTGATTCTCGGCGTTGTGCTGTTCCTGGTCACCGGGGCGTTCTGCTTCGCGAACCCCGAGGGAACGAGGCGCTTCTCGGACGCGTACTTCGCCTTCAAGCAGGAGTACTGGCAGCGGAACACGAAGCTGACCGTCGGGGTGAACGCCCAGCCGGGCGACGTTCGGAAGGACTTCCGCCACCCCGAGGGGCACGAACTGGCCGGCCGACCGACGAACGGCGAGCCGGGCGTCTACAAGCACCCCAAGGGGAGCCGGCTGACGCTGCGGATCGTCGTCCCGGCCGAGGGCCTGAACCGCGAGGGCAAGCCGTTCGAGATCCCCGACCGCGTGTGGGTGCGGTACCGGCAGGACGACGGCAAGAGCGACCGCGACGAGGCGAGCAAGGCGGCCGACGTCGAGGTGCTCGAGAAGGTCGCCGAGATCGAGGCGATCCTCGCCGAGGATCCCGAGAACGCCGACGAGATTCGCGAGGAGAGCCAGACGCTGTTCGACGAGGCCGCGGCGATGGACCCGTTGCTGCTCGAACAGGAGAACGCCCGGGCCGTCTTCACCTACGAGCGGGAACTCGTCGACGAGAGCTTCGACCTGTGGGTCACCGGTGGCGACTACACGAACCGGCAGGAGTACCGGGTCGAGGTCGTCGAGCCGCCGCAGATCGACTCGACCGTGTTCGACTGCGACTTCCCGAGGTACTCGGGGCTGAACGTGCTCGAGGAGGGCCGGCGACGGCGGGTCTCCGGCAAGTCGCAGGCGCTGCTCGAGGAGACGCGGTTCGTCTACGAGGGGGCGACGAACAAGGCGATCGTCGGAGCGCGCGTCGCGTTCGGCGACTCCGAACTCGTGTTCGGCCCTGTCCTCGACGAGATCGGCGACCCCGTCCCCGGACGTATGCACGGTGAGCTGCGGCAACTCGACGTGGACGACCCGCTCGCCGAGTGGACCGAGACGAAACTCGACGAGCAGGTGGTGAAGAACTTCCTGATGTCGGACGGCATGGGCTGCCGCCTGCCGTTCGTCGTCTCCCGGCAGTTGACGGACGCGGCCGTCGAGCGTGCCCGACAGCCGTTCCGAGACCTCGGACAGCCGTTCGTGCTGGCCCCGGGGACGAAGGTGCGGGTCTACCTGTCGGACGCGGACGGCATCGAGACGGTCGATCCGGAGACGCTCGTCGTGGACGGCGTCGAGGACACGCGGCCGGTGTTCGAGGAGTTGATGACGCGGGACATCGGCCGCCGCATCACGCCGCGGGCCCAGATTCCGTTCATCGGCAAGGTTCTGGACGACCACGGGCTCGTGAAGGGCCGGTTCGAGTTCCGCGTCGAGCGGGGCCGCCCGAAGGCCGAGGCGGGCGAGCCGGACGAGCAGCCGCTGGAACTGGCGTGGATGGTGCGGAAGTTCGAGAACTACCCGCGTCCGCTGTCCGGTCTGCCGGAGAGCCAGGACCGGCTGATCGCCGCGACCGCGACGAACAACGAAGGCAGCTGGCTTTTCGAGCTGCAGGGGGACCGCGAACGCGTCGCGCCGGTCGCCTTCGACGTGCGGTCGTTCCTGTTGAGCGTGAAGAACGAGAAGGCCGACGGGAAGCAGACCTTGAAGTGGAAGCTGCCGGTCGGCTGGACGGAGTCGTGGAACGAGGACCGGGACAAGGTGCGGATCAAGGTCGGCAAGACCGGCCTCGTGGTCGACGCCCGCTGGCTCGAGGGACCGCCGGCCGACTTCGACAAGTTCCTCGTCGCCCAGGTCAACCGGTGGCGCGCGAAGCTGAGCCTGCTCGACTTCACCGAGGAGGATCTGAAGCAGGCCGAGCAGAAGAACTTCGTCACCGTCCGCGGCAAGAACGACGAGGCGATCACACTGACCGACTTCAGCACCGAGTACCCCCGCGAGTTGCCGCTGGGGGGCCGCGAGATCTCCACCGAGGGGAAGGGCAAGGAGGGGGACGACCGGATTGCCGAGCGGTTCGACGTGCGGCCGCTGGAGCTGCAGCCGGGGAACCGGCTCGTCGTCACGGTCTACGCGGAGGACGCAGACGACCTGAACGGCCCACACTCCACGCGGTCGGACAAGTTCGAGTTCGAGATCGTCGGGGAGTCCGACCTGCAGGCGATGCTCTACAGCCGGGAACTCGACCTGCTGGAGCAGTTGAAGCAGGTGATCAAGGAGGTGAAGGAGTCCCGCGACAACCTGGAGGACGTGCAGACGGCCGCGGGCGAGCGGGACGAACTGCTGGCGGACGGCGACGTGACGGAGAAGGACAAGCCGCTTCGGTTCGTGGTCGACCGGAGCCTGCCGCAGGTGCGAATCTCTGCGGGCGAGTGCCGTTCGATCGAGAATTCCTTCCGCGAAATCGCAGAAGAGCTGTCAAACAACGACATCAGTGAACGTCAGATTCAGGTGATGCGAGACGACGTCATCACGCCGCTGGCGCGAGCGAACGACGACCTCTTCCCCCGACTGGACAAGGCCTTGGGGGCCTTCAAGGTGGGGTTGGAGGACGAGACGGCGGTCGCCGACGACGTGGCGGAGAGCGTGCTCGCATCGGACGAGTTGCTGAGCGTGCTGGAGAAGATCGCCAAGGACCTGGAGGACCGCGTGAGCTACCTGCGGTTCTACCGGGACCTGAAGGGGATTCTCACCGGTCAGGAGGGTTTGAAGGAGAAGACACAGGACGAGTCGGTTCGGGACGCCCTCGGCGACCTGAAGAAGCTCGAGGGGCTGGGTGACTGATCCCTCGGAACGATCGCCACTCGTCGAGCGTCCAACCATCGAGTAGTCTGGATCGGTTCGCCGACTCGCTCCCGGACGGAGCAGGGCGGCGAGCGAACATGCCCGACAGGGTCTCACGGAGTTACGCCCCGGCGACACGGGGCGCGGAGGTCGAAACCATGCCGAACACGCGACGCCGCTGGTTCTTGCTCGTGCTGCTGGGTCTGATCCCGGCGCTCGCGAGCCTGCCGTCCCGAGCCCAGGAGGACGCTCCCGCGTCGGCTCCCGCGGAGGCGGAGACGGACGCGGAGGACAAGACGCCGCTGGAGCAGGACCAGGACATCCTCGCGCAGCGGTTCCGGCAGTTCGAGGACAACATGCAGCGGATGCAGCGGTACCTCGAGAAGGTGCAGCCGGAGCAGGCGGAGATCCTGCGGCGGACCTACGACCGCAGCAAGGAACAGCAGGTCCGCCAGCGGATGGAGGTGATCGTCGCGCTGCTCGAGACGAGGCAGTTCGGCAACGCCCTCGAACGGCAGGAAGACGTCATCGCGGAGTTGAAGACGCTTCTCAAGCTGCTGGAGAGTGGCGAGGAACTCGACAAGAACCGCCTCGAGCAGAAGCGGATCGAGGATCTCATCCGGGACATCACCCGCATCGAACGGAACCAGCGGACGAACCGGGCCGACGTCGAGCGTGGCGGCGATCCGATCGAGCTGGCCGACAAGCAGGAACGGATCAAGCAGCAGACCCAGGACCTGATCGACAAGATCGACGGCCAAGACGCCGCCCGAGCCGCCGAGAACGGCCAACCGGGCGAAGGCAAGCCGGGCGAGGGCAAGCCGGGTGAAGGCAAGCCCGGCGAGGGAGAGCCCGGGGAAGGCAAGCCGGGTGAAGGTGAGCCTGGCAAGGGCGAGCCCGGTGAAGGGATGCCCGGTGAGGGCAAACCGGGTGAAGGGAAGCCTGGCGAAGGCATGCCCGGTGAGGGGATGCCAGGCGAAGGCAAGCCCGGAGAGGGCAAGCCGGGCGAGGGGATGCCCGGTGAAGGCAAGCCGGGTGAAGGCAAGCCTGGCGAGGGCATGCCCGGTGAGGGGATGCCCGGTGAGGGGATGCCGGGAGAAGGCATGCCCGGAGAGGGGATGCCTGGCGAGGGCAAGCCGGGAGAGGGCAAACCTGGCGAGGGCAAGCCCGGCGAAGGGATGCCGGGCGAAGGTATGCCCGGTGAAGGGCAACCGGGTGAAGGTCAGCCCGGTGAGGGTCAACCGGGTGAAGGACAACCGGGCGAAGGACAGCCGGGTGACGAGAACCCGGACAAGACGCCCGGCCGCGACAACATCGAACAAGCCAAGAAGGAGATGGAGCGGGCCATCGAGGAGTTGAAGCGTCGTGAACGCGACGCCGCCTCCCGCAACCAGGACAAGGCCCTAGAAGAACTCGCCAAGGCCCGCGAGAAGCTCGAGGAGATTCTCCGTCAGCTTCGCGAAGAGGAGAAGAAGTTGCTCCTCGCCGCCCTCCGTTCGCGGTTCGAGCGGATGCTCGAGATGCAGCGGGCCGTCACGCGGGGCACGATTCAGCTCAGCGTGGTCAAGGAGTTCGGCACGGTCGAGATCGGCCGATCGGCTCGCCTCTCGGGCGACGAGGCCGACATCGCCGTCGAGGCGGACAAGGCGCTCAACATCCTGAAGGAGGAGGGGTCCTCGGTCGCCTTCCCCGAGGCGGTCGAGCAGATTCGCGAGGACATCCTGCTCGTCGCCCGACGGCTGAACCCGCAGATGCCGGAGGACGACCCGAAGGCCGACGTGGGCGAGGTGACGATCGCGATCGAGAAGGACATCGAGGAGGCTCTCGCCGAACTCGTCGAGGCCCTCGAGAAGGAACTGGAGAAGCTCAAGAAGAAGGAAGGCGAGCCGCCCCCGCCGATGGAGGGCGAGCCGCCGGACCCGGCCCTCGTCGACAAGCTGGCCGAGCTGAAGATGCTCCGTTCGCTGCAGAAGCGGGTCAACCGCCGGACGAAGCTGCTCGGCCGACAGGTCGATGGCGAGCAGGCGATGACCGACGACATTCTGGAGCAGCTGCAGGGTCTCGGCCGCCGGCAGGCTGCCATTCAGCGAGCCGCCTACGACCTGGCCACCGGCCGCAACCAGTGACGTCCACCGTTTCACCGACCCGACGACAACGTCAGGACAGGAGTCGATCATGACACGCATCGCAACCGGCCTCGTTGTGGCCGTGCTGCTCACCGGGTCGTTCCGCACGGCGACGGCGGCCGACACGGTCTTCGCCGCCCCGAAGGTGGACGAGCTGAAGTCGAAGGTGCTCGACTGGCTGGCCCGGCAGGGAGAGCTGTCGGACGAGCAGCGGAAGGCGGCGCTCGCCCCGTGGGCGGACGTGCCGGAACAGGAGGACGGGTCCGGACTTCTCGACCGACTCGTCGTGACGTTCGCCGTGGCCCACGAGCCGACGCGGACTTTCGTCGAGGAGTGCCGACTGGAGAACGCCTCGCTGCTGCCCCCGGACGCCGACTTCCTCGACGAGATCGAGGACGAGTTCCTGCTGCAGAACCTGCGGGCCTTCCACGGTCGGCACCTCGTGCAGCGCCGCATGTACGACGAGGCCTTGTGGTCGTTGGAGGAGGTCGATCCGGCCGCCGTCGTCGATCCCGCGGGCGTCCTGTTCAACCGGGCCGTCTGCGAGCAGCAGTTGCTGGAACGCGAGGAGGGCCTGAAGACGCTGACGGCACTTCTCGAGAACACCGAGAACGTTCCGGCTCGCTACCGCACGGTGGCGACGCTCATGCAGTACGAGCTGCAGGGGCTGAAGCCGGACTCGCTGGACGAGGTCGCCAAGCTGATGTCGGACGTCGAACGACGGCTCGACCTCGGTCGGGCCGGCCAGCGTGTGCAGAAGCGAGAGGACCGCATCATCGCCGCCCTCGACAAGATCATCGAGAAGATCGAGCAGCAGCAGGGCGGTGGTGGCGGCGGTGGCGGCGGCCAGCAGGGCAAGGGGGACAAGAAGTCCGGCAGCCCGGCCCAGCAGAGCAACATCATGGGTGGCAAGGGGCCTGGAGAGGTCGACGAGAAGGGGGGAGCCAAGGCCCAGAAGTGGGGCTCCCTGCCGCCCAAGGAGGAGACCAAGGTCGACAACCTCCTCGAGGAGAACTTCCCGCCGCAGTACCGCCGGGCCATCGAGAAGTTCAGCAAGCGGATCGCGAAGATCAAGCAGACCGGCCCGCAACGCTGACCGAGAGACGACGACTTGCCGATCGGGTGGCCGGAGACCTCGGTTTCCGGTCACCCCCGTTTCACGTCACAGACGAGCCGAGAGTATGCTCCTGGTCCTGAAGACGCTGACGCTGACCGCGGCCCTCGCCGCCCCGCCGGTCGAGGTCGCCACGCTCGACGGCCGTGAGGTCTCGGGCGAGTTCGTCTCCCTGTCGAGTCGGCAGCTCGTGGTGAAGACCGAGGAGGGAGAGCAGTCGCTCGCCGTCGAGGGGCTGCTCGAGGTCGTGTTCCCCGAGTCGAAGGGGCCGACCACCGCGGGGCCGGACGTCACCCGCGTCGCCCTCGTCGACGGCACGGAACTCGACGCCTCCAGCGTGCTGGTCGCCAAGGGCTCGGCCACGGTGACGAGCCTCCGCACGGGAACGTTCGACGTCCCCCTCCCGTCGTTGCGGTACGTCCGCTTCCCCGGGACCGAGGAGCGCTTCGGCGAGGTCTGGCGGGAGCTCGCGACGAAGCCGACGAAGAGCGACCTGCTGGTCGTCCGCAAGCCGACCGTGCTGGACCACCTTAAGGGGATCCTCGGCGACGTGACGGCGGAGAAGGTCGCCTTCGCGATCGGCGGCAACGAGATTCCGGTCAGCATCTCCAAGCTGTACGGCATCGTGTACGGCAACCGGGCGAGTTCGCTCCGTGGGGTCGCCTGCGTCGCGGAACTGCACGGAGCCGACAAGGCGTCCCTCGCGTCGCTCCAGTGGACGGGCGACGGCTTCGAGGGAAAGCTCGCCAGCGGCGGGCCGGTCGCGTTCGGCGCGGACGTCGTCCGGTCGATCGACTTCAGCATCGGCAAGGTCCGTTTCCTCTCCCGCATGGAGCCGGAGAGCGTGGACTACACGACCTGGCTGGAGACCGAGAACGGCGGCCCCGACCCGTTCTGGCTGCAGATGATCCGCTACCGCCGGGACGAGAACCTGTACGGCCAGCCGCTCCGCATCGGCGGCACGCGATTCTCCCGCGGCCTCTGCATCCACTCGAAGACGACGCTGAAGTACCGGCTCGCCTCCGACTACCGCACCTTCAAGGCGGTCCTCGGCTTCGAGAAGGCAGCCTCGTCCGGAGCCCAACGCGTCAACGTCCGGTTCGTCGTCAAGGGGGACGAGAAGGTCCTGCTCGACGAGAAGGTTGCCAACGGCGACAAGCCGCGTGAACTCGAACTCGACGTCGAGAACGTGAACTTCCTCGAGATCACGGTCGATTTCGGCGAGGACGGGCTGGACACCCTCGACCACCTCGCGCTCGGCGACGCCCGCGTCCTCAAGTAGACGAACTCCCCGCGGCCTGTACGGCCACTGGAGAACCCCATGCCACACCGACGGATCGTCACCCTCTTCACCCTCGCGACACTGCTCCTGCCGTCCCTCGCGGCGGCCGACGACGCCGACCTCGTCGTCGAGGCCCAGAGGAAACGCGTCGAGGTCGTCAAGCGGGCCGCGAAGACGGTCGTCGCCATCTTCGGTCCTGGCGGGGGTGGCGGCGGCAGCGGCGTGCTCGTCTCGGCGGACGGCTACGCGGTCACCAACTTCCACGTGACCAAGGGGGCCGGCGACTTCATGAAGTGCGGGCTGAACGACGGCAAGCTGTACGACGCCGTCATCGTCGGCATCGACCCGACCGGCGACGTCGCTCTCATCAAGCTGCTCGGCCGCGACGACTTCCCCTTCTCCAAGCTGGGCGACAGCGAGACGGTCCAGGTCGGCGACTGGGCCTACGCGATGGGGAACCCGTTCCTGCTCGCGACCGACTTCAAGCCGACCGTCACCTACGGCATCGTCTCCGGCGTGCACCGCTACCAGTACCCGGCCGGCACGTTCCTCGAGTACACCGACTGCATCCAGATCGACACGTCCATCAACCCGGGCAACTCGGGCGGACCGCTGTTCAACGAGGAGGGCGACGTCGTCGGCATCAACGGCCGCGGCTCGTTCGAGAAGCGGGGCCGCGTGAACTCCGGGGCCGGCTACGCCATCTCCAGCAACCAGGTGAAGCACTTCCTGGACCACCTCAAGAGCGGCCGCGTCGTCGACCACGCCACGCTCGGGGCAACCGTCTCCACCTGGGACGACGGCAGCGTGCGGGTGAACAACGTGCTCGAACGGTCCGAGGCGTACCGCCGTGGGCTCCGCATCGACGACGAGATCGTCTTCTTCGGCGGCCGGCCGATCGGCAGCGTCAACCAGTTCAAGAACATCCTCGGCATCTATCCGAAGGGCTGGAAGGTGCCGCTCGTCTACCGTCGCGACGGCAAGAAGTACGAGGTGGTCGTCCGTCTGCGGGCCCTCCACCGTGCGTCCGAGATGATGCCGGGCGGCGGCAAGGGCAAGCCGAAGCCGAAGCCCGGCGACGACGGCAAGCCGAGGATTCCGGTCCCCGGCATGCAGCCCGGCGGCGGTGGCCCGGCGAAGTACAAGCACATGCTCGTCAAGAAGCCGGGCTTCATGAACTACTACTTCAACGAGCAGCAGCAGAAGCGTGTGCTCGCCGGCCTCGACCCCTGGGGCGACTTCTCGGGCGTGGACCGCGTCTGGACGCTCTCCGGCAAGACGAACGCGGGCGACCCGTTCACCTTCACGCTGGCAGACAAGGCGGCCGGACTGGAACTCGGGCCGCGGGTCTTCTACCAGCCGTTCGACGGCTCGCCACTGCGTGACCAGCCGCTCGGCACGGGCGGACTGCTCGTCGCCGCCGACCAGATGCGTCGGCTCGTCGGCCGCCGAGACGAGGGCTTCACCGACTTCCACTACCTCGGCAGCGAGCCGCTCGACGGGAAGGGCGAGAAGGTCGACGTGATCGTCGGGACCCGTTCGACCGCGACGACGTGGTTCTACTTCTCGAAGGAGTCCGGCCGGCTCGTCGGCTTCGACACGGAGATGGAGCCCGACCTCGACGCCTGCGAGATCCGGTTCGGCAAGGAGACCGTCGAGATCGACGGACGCCGCCTGCCCAGCGTCTGGAAGCTCCAGGTCGCCGGCGAGGAACTGGCGACGCTGACGCTGGAGAAGGCCGAGCTGGCCGGCAAGCCAGCCGAGGACTGAGTCCCTTTCCGATCGACTTCGATCGTCTCGAGGCGCGACGCATGACAGCCACACGACTTCGACACCGACTCTGCACGACCTTCGGCGTGCTCGCCGTCTTCGTGACGGTCGGCCCGGCGTTCGGCCAGGGGAGCCGGCAGACGATCGAGCAGACGCTCCCGCGGATGGTCAAGATCTTCGGGGCCGGCGGGTTGAAGAACCTGCACGAGTACAGCACCGGGTTCATGGTCGACGCCGAAGGGCACGTCGTCACCCTGTGGAACCACGTGCTCGACACGGACGAGGTCGACGTCGTTCTCGACGACGGCCGCCGGTTCGCCGCGAAAGTGATCGGCGCAGAGCCGCAGCTCGACCTCGCGGTGCTCGAACTCCAAGACGCGGACGGGATCGAGTTTCCCTACTTCGAACTCGACGAGGCCGGCTCCGCCCAGCCCGGGACGCGGATCCGGGCCTTCAGCAACATGTTCAAGGTGGCCGTCGGCGACGAGCCGGTCTCCGTGCTGCACGGCGTGATCGCGGCGAAGACGAAGCTCGAGGCCCGCCGGGGGGCCTTCTCGGTCCCGTACGACGGCGACGTCTACATCATCGACGCGATCACGAACAACCCGGGTGCCGGCGGCGGTGTCGTCCTCACGCGAGACGGCACGCTGCTCGCCATGATCGGCCGCGAGGTTCGAAACGAGAAGACGAACACCTGGATCAACTACGCGATCCCGGTCGTCGAGCTGCGTGACACGGTGCGGGCGATCGTCGCCGGCGAGTTCGTCCCCCGCGACGACAAGCCGGACGACGAGGAGAACCCGAATCGCTACCAGCCGCTCGACTTCGGCCTCGTGATGGTGCCCGACGTGGTCTTCCGAACGCCGGCCTACGTCGACGTCGTCCGCTCCGGCTCGCCCGCCGGCGGGGACGGCGGACTGCGGCCAGGCGACCTCGTGCTGTTCGTGAACGACGAACTCGTCCACTCCGTTCGCAGCCTGCGTGGCGAACTCGGCCGCCTCGAGGCCGGGGACTCGCTGCGGATCGTGGTTCGCCGCGGCGACGAACTCGTGACCGTCGAGATGCCCGTTCGACGGAAGGAGACCAATCGATGACCCGCCCGCTCTCCGTTCTGCTGACGCTCGCCGTCGCGGCCGCCCCGTCGTTCGCCCACGCCGTCGATCCGGAGGTGGAGGCGGCCGAGGAGCGTGCCTTCAAGCGGGCCGTGGCGGTCGCGGCCCCGTCGGTCGTCCGCATCCAGACGGTTGCCGGCCTCGACCGCGTCGGCCAGGTGCTCGCCGGGACCGGGCCGACGACCGGGGTCGTCGTCAGCGAGGACGGCTACGTCGTTTCCAGCTCGTTCAACTTCGCGAACAAGCCGGCTTCGATTCTCGTCGAGCTTCCCGACGGCCGTCGCCTCGCGGCCAAGCAGGTCGCCACGGACTCGCTGAAGATGCTGACGCTGTTGAAGGTGGACGCCAACGGTCTGAAGCCGATCGCCGCGGTTCCGGTGAAGGAGATCGAGGTCGGACAGTGGTCGATCGCGATGGGGCGGACGTACCCGGGTCCCCTGCCGAACGTCTCGACCGGCATCGTCAGTGCTCTCGGCCGAATCTGGGGCAAGGCGATTCAGACCGACGCGAAGATCTCGCCGACGAACTACGGCGGCCCGCTCGTCGCGATCGACGGTCGTGCCCTCGGGTTGCTCGTCCCACTCTCGCCGAAGGCGGGGGGCGAGGTCGCGGGTGTCGAGTGGTACGACTCGGGAATCGGCTTCGCGATCCCGATGGAGCAGGTCTACGAGGCGTTCGCCCGGCTCAAGGACGGGACCGACCTGAAGCCCGGCCTGATGGGAGTCGGCCTTCGCGGACGCGGGCTGCTCGCCGGAACGCCCGTCGTCGACCGGGTCCGCGCCGGTTCACCTGCCGAGCGAGCCGGGGTGAAGACGGGCGACGTGATCCAGAGCATGGACGGTCAGCCGGTCGCACGACAGGCCGAGGTCCGGAGCGTGCTGGGCCGGAAGTACGCCGGGGACGAGATCACGCTCCTGTTGAAGCGAGGTGACGAGGAGGTCGAGGCGACGTTCGAACTCGTCGGCGAGCTGACCGCCTGGGAGGCCGGTTATCTCGGTGTGCTGCCCGCTCGACCCGCGATCGACGCGGACGAAGAGAAGGGGGTCGCCGTGCGACACGTGTTCGCGGAGAGCCCCGCCGCGGCCGCCGGTCTCGCGACGCGGGACGTGATCGTCGGCGTCGACGACGAGGAGGTGGCGGACGTCGAGGCGTTGCGGGAACTCGTCGGCCGCTACCTGCCGAAGCAGTCGCTGGAGCTGCACTACTTGCGGGACGGCGAGAAGAAGTCGGCGACGATCGAGCTGGCCGCCCAACCGGACGACGTGCCGGCCGAGCTGCGGACTTGGGCCGTGCCTCCGGCGGAGGAGGGGGACTACGAGACGGGCCGCTTCAACGAGCGAATGGAGGCGCACGGCCACGACTTCTGGGCCTACGTGCCGAGCAGCTACAACGGCGAACACGCGCACGGGCTGATGGTCTGGCTGCACCCCAACGGGGACACGATGGAGGCGGCCGTCCTGGACGAGTGGAAGACGATCTGCGACCGGCGGAACATCGTGCTGGTCGGGCCGAAGGCCGCCAAGCTCGCCGGTTGGGAGGAGAACGAGGCCGAGTTCGTCCGCGACGTCGTCGACCGGATGGTCGAGGAGTACTCGATCGACACGAGCCGCGTCTTCCTGCACGGCTACGAGGAGGGGGGCACGTTCGCGCTCCGCGTGGCGTTCAAGTACCCGGAGACGTTCCGGGGCGTCGCCGTCGTCGGCGCGCCGATCAAGTCGGCCCCGAAGGACAACTCGCCCGAGAACCCTCTCCGGTTCTACTTCTCGGCCGGCTCCAAGGACCCGCAGATCGGACCGATTCGGCAGACGATCACGCTGCTGAAGCAGAAGAAGTTCCCCGTCGTCTCCCGGTTCGTCGAGGACCGCGAACGGGAGTACCCGGCCCGCGAGGAACTCGGCGAGATCGCCCGCTGGGCCGACATGCTCGACCGGATCTGAGCAGGGTCGTCGCCGCGCGGCGGCGACGCCGGTGGACGGCTCCCGTACAATCCCCGGTCAGTTCGACCAGCGGGAGCCGTCATGCGGATCGCCATCATCGGCACGGGAATCTCGGGGCTCGTCGCGGCCCGTGCCCTCCATCCGCAACACGACGTCGTTCTGTTCGAGGCGAACGACTACGTCGGCGGGCACACGCACACCATCGACGTCGATCTCGACGGCGAACGGCACGCCGTCGACACCGGGTTCATCGTCTTCAACGATGGCAATTACCCGCACCTCGTCCGGCTGCTCGAGGAGCTCGGCGTTCCCTCGCGCGAGTCGACGATGAGCTTCAGCGTCCGCTGCGACCGGACGGGACTGGAGTACGCCGGCTCGAACCTGAACACGCTCTTCGCCCAGCGCCGCAACCTGTTCCGCCCCTCGTTCCACCGGCTGCTGAAGGACGTCCTCCGGTTCAACCGCGAGGCTCCCCGGCTGTACGAGGAGACCTCGGCCGGGACGACGGTCGCGGAGTTCCTCGCCGAGCACCGTTTCTCGGACGGGTTCGCGGAACACTACCTGCTGCCGATGGGCGGAGCGATCTGGTCGTGCCCGCCGGACACGTTCGGCACCTTCCCCGTGCGGTTCGTGATCGAGTTCTACCTCAACCACGGTTTGCTGAAGGTCCGGAACCGTCCGGTCTGGCGGACGATCGTGGGCGGGTCGCGGGAGTACGTCGAACCGCTGACGCGACCGTTCGCGGACCGAATTCACCTCGACTGCCCGGTGCGACGAGTCCTGCGCGGCGAGGACGGGGTCGAGGTGTCGTTCGACGACCGCGGGGCCGCATCGACCGAGACGTTCGACGAGGTCGTCTTCGCCTGCCACTCCGACCAGGCACTGGCGATCCTCGGAGACGCGGACGAGGTCGAGCGAGAGGTGCTCGGCGCGTTCCCCTACGGGATGAACGACGCCGTGCTGCACGTGGACACGAGCGTGCTGCCGCGGCGAAGGCGGGCGTGGTCCAGCTGGAACTACCGCATCCCGGCCGAACCGGTCGCACGGCCGACCGTGACCTACGACATGAACGTCCTGCAGGGGATTCGGTCGCAGCACGTGTTCTGCGTCTCGCTGAACGAGACGGACGCGATCGACCCGGACAAGGTGCTCGGCCGGTATCGCTACGCCCACCCGGTCTTCACCACGGACCGCGACGCCGCTCAGGCCCGGCACGCGGAGGTCACACGACGCCGAAGGACGTCGTTCTGCGGGGCGTACTGGGGCAACGGCTTCCACGAGGACGGCGTGAACAGCGCGCTGACCGTCTGCGACGCGTTCGGCGTGACTCCGTTCGAGTCGGGAGGAGCCTCGACGAGTTCTCTCGCGACAGCCGGGGTGGGCGATGCGGGATGACGTGGCGTTGCGGAGTTGTCTGTACGAGGGGTGGGTCCGGCACCGGCGGCTCGAGCCGTTCGAGCACGCTTTCCGCTACCGGGTCTTCATGGTCTGCCTGGATCTCGACGAACTCGACGTCGTGTTCCGCGGCAGCCGGACGTGGTCGACCTCGCGGCCGGCGGTGGCGTGGTTTCGGCGGTCGGACCACCTCGGCGACCCGACGAGACCGTTGTCCGACTGCGTTCGGGAACTCGTGCAGGCCGAGACCGGCACCCGACCGAAGGGGCCGATTCGGCTGCTGACGAACCTGCGGTACCTCGGCCACGTGATGAACCCGATCAGCCTGTTCTACTGCTTCGACGAGCGGGGCGACGCGGTGGAGGCGGTGGTGGCCGAGGTGCACAACACGCCGTGGAACGAACGCCACTGTTACGTGCTGCCGGACCCGGTGCACCGCCCCGATCGTGAGCACCCGCGTTCGGAGAAGTCGTTCCACGTCTCGCCGTTCATGCCGATGAACCAGTCGTACCGCTGGACGCTCACGCGACCGGGGGAGTCGGTCGCGGTCCGCATCGAGTCGTTCCAGGACGCGCAGCCGGTGTTCGACGCGTCGATGTCGCTTCGTCGTCGTCGGATCACGTCCGCGGAACGGCTGCGTTGCCTGCTCGCGTACCCGCTGATGACGGTTCGCGTCGTCGCCGCGATCTACTGGCAGGCGTTGCTTCTCTGGTGGCGCGGGGCGACGTATTTCCCCCATCCACGCACGAAGTTGAACGACTCGAACGAATTCGCGGGCGACGATTCGCCGGAACTCGCTTCGAACGGCGCGATCGGAGTCGCGGGAGTTGACGAGTCGACAACAATTCGGCCGTAATGGTGCCGTTCCGTCTGTCGGGACGGCCGCGAACGTGGACGTTCGGGCCTCGACCGATGCCAACCGCTGCCAATCCCTCCATGACGAACAGTTCGCTCGTCACGACCGCCGACGCGGCTTCGCCCGAGATTTCCGGCGCTCGCCTCGGATGGTTCGACGGCTGGCTCCGCGGTCAGGTCGCCCGCTCTCTCCAGCCGCTGCGGCACGGCCGCCTCGAGATCGCCGACCCGACCGGCCTCCTCGCTTTCGGCGAGGGGGACGAGGTCGCCCGCATCGACGTGGCGAACCCGCGGTTCCATCGTCGCGTCTCGCTGGGCGGGAGCATCGGAGCCGCGGAGTCCTACCTCGACGGCGACTGGTCCTCGCCCGACCTCGTCGGCGTGGTGCGGCTGCTGCTCCGCAACCTGGAGACGCTCGGCACGCTCAACGGCGGACTCGCGAGCCTGCTCCGGACGGCGGCCGTGTGGGGGCACCGGCTGGCGAAGAACACGAAGTGGGGCAGCCGTCGGAACATCGCCGCCCACTACGACCTCGGCAACGACTTCTTCCGGCTGTTTCTCGACTCCACGCTGATGTACTCGTCCGCGATCTTCGCCGACGAGACGACGTCGCTGGAGCAGGCCTCGGTCGCGAAGCTCGACCGCATCTGCGAGCGGCTCGAGTTGGGGCCCGGCGACCACGTCGTCGAGATCGGCACCGGCTGGGGAGGGTTCGCGTTGCACGCCGCCGGCGAGTACGGCTGCCGCGTGACGACGACGACCATCTCCGCCGAGCAGTACGACCTCGCTCGCCAACGTGTCGCCGATGCGGGGCTCGAGGGTCGGGTGACGGTGCTGAAGCAGGACTACCGCGACCTCCGCGGGATGTACGACAAGCTCGTGTCGATCGAGATGATCGAGGCGGTGGGCCGCGAGTACCTCGAGACGTACTTCGCGACGTGCGAACGGCTGCTGCGGCCGGGCGGGCGGATGCTCGTCCAGGCGATCACCATGCCGGAGCAGCGTTTCGACGTCTACGCGCGGTCGGTCGACTTCATCCAGAAGTACGTGTTCCCGGGCGGGTTCCTGCCCTCCGTGGAGACGATGCAACGGGCCGTCGGTCGGGCGACGTCGCTGCGGCTGCTGGAGCTCGCGGACTTCGGGCACGACTACGCCCGCACGCTCCGCGAGTGGCGAGTCCGGTTCGAGGAGCGCGAGAGCGACGTGCGACTGCTGGGCTTCGACGACCGTTTCGTGCGGCTGTGGACGTACTACCTGTGCTACTGCGAGGCGGCCTTCCTGGAGCGGGCCGTCGGCGTGGCGCAGTTCTGCTGGGCGAAGTCGTCGGCCGGACACGCCGGCTGATCTCCTCGAAGGGACGGCGCGATGCCGCTGCTCAAGATCGTGACCTCGGCGATTCACGCGGCCGAGCGAGGCGTGCTGCCGGACGCGCTGGTTCGCTACGGCATGCGGCGTATGCTGGCCGACCGGGCCCGCGAACTGGCGGCCGGGGGATGCGAGGCCCGTGAGGGCCGGATGCGAGCGTTCCTCGCCGACGTCGCGGCCGCTCCGATCGCCGCGGTGCCCGACAAGGCGAACGAGCAACATTACGAACTCCCGCCCGAGTTCTTCGGCGAGGTCCTGGGGCCGCGGCGGAAGTACAGCTGCTGTCCGTGGGGGCCGGCAACGATGACGCTCGAGGCCGCCGAGGAGGACGCACTCACGGTCACCTGCCGACGGGCCGGCATCGAGGACGGGCAGGACGTGCTCGACCTCGGCTGCGGTTGGGGCTCCGTCACGCTGTGGGTCGCCGAGAAGTACCCGAACTGCCGGGTCACGGCCGTCTCGAACTCGAACGGCCAACGCGAGTACATCGAACGGACGGCGGCCGAGCGGGGACTCTCGAACGTCCGCGTCGTCACGGCCGACGTGAACGACTTCGACCCCGGCGCGACGTTCGACCGGATCGTCTCCGTCGAGATGTTCGAGCACGTCCGGAACCACGGGGAGCTGCTCCGCCGCATCTCGACGTGGCTGCGGCCGGGGGGGCGGTTGTTCGTGCACGTCTTCTGCCACCAGCACGCGTCGTACTTCTACGAGACGACCGGCCCGAGCGACTGGATGGGACGGTTCTTCTTCGCCGGCGGCATCATGCCGGGCGACGACCTGCTGACGCGGTACCAACGGGACCTCGTCGTCACGGACCGCTGGCGGTGGAACGGGGAGCACTACGCCCGCACGCTCAACGCCTGGCTGCGGCGGATGGACTCGCGACGGGCGACCGTTTGGCCGATTCTCGAGGCGACCTACGGGGCCGAGAACGCGGCGACGTGGTGGCAGCGCTGGCGGATGTTCTTTATGGCGTGTGCCGAGCTGTTCGCGTTCCGCGGCGGCGAGGAGTGGTGGGTCTCGCACTACGCCTTCGAGCACCCCCGACGATGACGCTCGACCTGCTGCTGATGAACGCGACCGTGGTCGGCGGCATGATGCTGCTGGTCTGGCTCGTCAGCCTGCCGCTGCGGAACGTCGCCGTGGTGGACGTCGCGTGGGGGTTCGGCTTCGTGCTGATCGCGGTGGCGACGTTCGTCACGTCGTGCCCGCAGGGGGAGACGGTTCCGTTCGTGGCGAAGTTCCTCACGGCCCTCGTCGCCGTGTGGGGGATGCGGCTCGCGTTGTACCTCGCGCGACGCTTGATCGGTGAACCGGAGGACCGCCGCTACCGGGCGATGCGGGAGAGCTGGCCGCTGTTCCCGCTGACGAGTCTTGGCGTCGTGTTCCTGCTGCAGGCGGTCGTCATGTTGGTCGTCGCGTTGCCGGTGATGACGGGCGTGCGAGCGGGCGTCGAGAACGCGCCCACGTTCGGTGTGCTGCACGGACTGGGGGCCCTCGTCTGGGCCGTCGGGTTCTACTTCGAGGCCGTGGGCGACTGGCAGCTGATGGAGTTCAAGTCCCGACCGGAGAACGAAGGTCGCGTGCTGGACAAGGGGCTGTGGCGGTACACGCGGCACCCGAACTACTTCGGCGACTTCCTCGTCTGGTGGGGGCTGTACCTCGTGGCTCTCGGCAACGGGGCTCCGTGGTGGACGGTCGTCGGCCCGGCCGTGATGTCGGTCTTCCTGATGAAGGTCTCGGGCGTCACGCTGCTGGAGAAGTCGATGGCGGACCGCAAGCCGGAGTACCGGGAGTACGTCCGTCGAACGAGCACGTTCTTCCCGTGGCCACCGAGTGCCCCGTCGTCGGCGGGCCACTGACCGACCGTCGCGGACTACGGGATCTGCACGGGGTTGCCGTCGTCGCGCTGCATCAGGTTCTGGTACAGCGCCCAGTTGACGTTCTCGCTGAGGAAGTGGACCGATCCGTCGCCGAAGCAGAACTGTGCTCCGCCGGTGTGGAGGCTGCGAGCAGCGTCGCTGTCGACGACGTTGATCGAGTGGTCGGCCTGGGTGCTGGCCCGAAAGCCAGGCTGGTCGTTGTCCCCGCGAGCCCCGGCCCAGATCGGGAAGTTCTCGTCGTCGTCGGTCCAGTGGGCCTCGCCGATGGCGACGGTGTTGCTCTGCCCGTCGGTGATGTCGCGGAAGCGGATCCGCGAACCGATGAACAGCAGGCCGGTTCCGCTCGCCGCACCGCGGTTGCCACGGTAGTTCGTCTTGCCGCAACCGCCGCCGCTGTTCCAGTTGTCGGGTTGGGTCGAACTCGGGCAGGAGAAGACGGACAGCACCGTGTCCTCAGCGGCGTCGCAGTTGATCGTGGCGGCTTGGTTCGTGTCGAGGTCCTCGTACAGGTTGCCCTGCTCGAGGGCCGGCAGCAGCATCGAACCCCAGCCGTGGGAGTTGTCGTCGATGATCCCGAACGGAAGGAGACCGTGCGTGTCGTGGTAGTTGTGCAGGGCGATGCCCATCTGCTTCAGGTTGCTCTTGCAGCTGGATCGACGGGCAGCCTCACGTGCTTGCTGGACGGCCGGCAGCAGCAGGGCGATCAGGATCGCGATGATCGCGATCACCACCAGGAGTTCGATGAGCGTGAAGGCGGAACGAGAGCGCGGCATGGTGTTGGTTCTCGAAGTCGAGCGAAGGAGACTTGCCGGAAACGCGAACGCCGCGACGAGCGTCACGACGGGGAGGGAGGATAGACGTTCGACCAAACGAGTCGCCACTCGGAATCGGAGAACTTCACACGAATCCCGAGACCGGTGGACTCGCTGCGTGGTTTCCCGAATCGCATTGCCGCGGTCGTGCCCGGTCCTGCTGGAATGCATACAGTCCATGCGAACACTTTCCCTGCACTCTCGTTCGACGGACAACACGTCTCGTCCACCTCAAGCGAACGGATGACCGCCGATGCGTTCCACACTGCCGATGCTTGTCGTTCTCTTTGCATCGGTCGCCCTTGGGGACGGTCCGGGCGACAACGACCCTGCGAAGGTGCGGCCCGTTCCGCCGGTCGGAATCGAGCTCGACGCCGAGACGGTGGGGCGGCTGACGGAGCGGGCCGACGCGATCGACGGCATGCTGCCCGAGTCCCCGACCCGCCGCGACGACATGCTGCGGTGGAAGTCGGACGTTCGCGTGCTGACGCGGGCCGTGCGGAACGGCGTGAAGTACCGGGAGTTCATGAAGCCGGCCGACGTGAAGAACGCCGAGAAGCTGCTCGACCTGGCGGAACGTCGGGCCCGCGAGGTGGCGGCCGGCAAGCCGACGTGGCAGGGCGACACTGGCCGCGTCGTGCACGGGTTCGTGTCTCGGCTGGACGACACCGTCCAGCCGTACGGTCTGGTCGTTCCGGAGTCCTACGAGCCCGGGACGAGCCGCGAGTACAAGCTGGACGTCTGGCTGCACGGGCGCGGCGAACGGTCGCTCGAGAACCAGTTTCTGTGGCAACGCCTGAACGCCGAGAGCCAGTACGAACCGAAAGAGACGTTCGTCCTGCACCCGTACGGCCGGTACTCCAACGCGTTCAAGTTCGCCGGCGAGGTCGACGTGTTGGAGGCGATCGAGGAGGTGGCCGAGCGGTACCCGATCGACCGCGACCGCGTGGCGATTCGCGGCTTCTCCATGGGCGGGGCCGGTTGCTGGCAGTTGGCCGTCCACTACCCGGACATGTGGTACGCCGCCAACCCGGGGGCAGGCTTCTCCGAGACGCCGGAGTTCCTGCGGACCTTCCAAGGCGAGACGCTGAACCCGACACCCTGGGAGCGGGCGCTGTGGCAGTGGTACGACTGCCCGGTCTACGCGGTGAACCTGGCCCAGTGTCCGACGATCGCGTACAGCGGCGAGATCGACCGGCAGAAGCAGGCGGCCGACCTGATGGAGAGCGTGCTCGAGAAGGAGGGGATCGACCTCGTGCACCTAGTCGGTCCGAAGACGGGACACAAGATCCACGCGGGGGCCAAGGAGGCGATCCAGTGGCGGATGGACGCGCTCGCGGAACGTGGCCGCGAACGCGTGCCGCAGACGATCCACTTCGCCACGCCCACACTGCGGTACGACCAGTCCCACTGGCTGCGGCTGACGGGGCTCGAACGTCACTGGACGCCGGCCCGCGTGGATGCGGAACTGCACCGACGAAACCGTCTCGAACTGGAGACGAAGAACGTGACGGCGGTCGAAGTGTCGCTGTGGCCCGGCGAGGCTCCGTTCGACCTGACGAAGCCGGTGAACGTCGAGATCGACGGCCGGCTTCTCGTCGTGCCGCCGGCTCGGTCGGACCGGTCGTTCCGAGCTTCCTTCGTCAAGCACGGCAGCGGGTGGCATCCCGGCGAACCGGCGACGACCGGACTGCGGAAGCAGCCCGGCCTACAGGGTCCGATCGACGACGCGTTCCTGAAGCCGTTCACGTTCGTCCGGCCGACCGGCAAGTTCCGCAACGCCGCCGTGGAGAAGTGGGTGAAGGCCGAGATGGAGCGTGCCGTGCGAGAGTGGCGCCGGCACTTCCGCGGCGACGTCCGAGTCGTCGACGACACCGAGATCGGTGAATTCGCCGTCTTCGAGTCGGGTCGCGGCAACTTGGTCCTGTGGGGGGACCCGTCGAGCAACAAGCTCCTCGCCGAGATGATCGACGACCTGCCGATCGAGTGGAAGGAACGGCTGTCGGTCGGCGACCGAAGGTTCGCCGAGCCGGCTGCCGTCCCGCTGCTGGTCTACCCGAACCCGATCTCGCCGAACAACTACGTCGTGCTGAACAGCGGGCCCACCTACCGCGAGTACGCCTACCTCAACAACGCGCGGCAGGTCCCCATGCTGCCGGACTGGGCCGTCGTGGACGCGGCCGTCGAGAACGACCCGGCCTGGCCCCGCAGCCGCTGGCCGGGCCGAATCCTCGCGGCCGACTTCTTCGACGAGGAGTGGCGCGTAACGCCGGCGGACGTTTCTCGCTGAGGTCGAGCGGGCTCTCCGGCCGCCGATCCGGGGGAATCCCGAAGAGGATTCTGGATGCGCGTCTTTCGAGTGGACGCCTTGCGGTAGTACTCTTGAACGGGGCCGTTCGATCGGCGAGATTGACGGAATCAGATTCTCTACGGCGGGCTGTCGCGTGGCTGAGAACTTCGTTCGGCACACAATCCAGGAGAGCGAACTCCCCTCGGCTTCGGTCGTGGAGGAGGTGAAGACCGAGGCCTTCCGCCCCCGTCGCCGCCCGCCGATGGCCTTGCTGTCCGTCGTCGCCGACGGTGGCGAGACCGAGTCCGACCTGCCGGTCTTCAAGTCGCCCTTCGTCATCGGCCGGCTCGACGCCGACTTCACGGTCGACCACGACCCGTCCGTCTCCAAGCGACACGTCTCGCTCACGCGTCGGCAGGGGCGGGACGGTCGCGAGGTCTGGTACCTCGAGGACATGGGGAGCCGCAACGGCCTCTACGTCCGGGCCGTGCGGGCGTTGCTCGGCCACGGCGAGGAGCTGCTGCTCGGCTCCAAGCGGTTCCGGGTCGTCGACCGGAACGCGGCGACGAACCGGGGAACGATCTCGGACGACAGCGGCGTCGTGGCCGAACCGGACGTGGCCGACACCTACGACCAGGACGCCGAGACGCACGGGCCGCAGGTCGAACTCGTCGAGATCGTCGACTCGAAGCCGATCGGCGAGGCGTTCCGGCTCGAGGAGAAGAACCAGTGGATCGGCCGGAACGACCGGCTCTGCACGATCGTCCTCGACGACCCGATGATCAGCCCGCGGCACGCCATGCTGCGTCCGCAGAAGCAGGGCAAGTGGACCATCGCCGACGCACGGTCGCTCAACGGCGTGTGGATCCGCGTGAAGGCGATCCCGCTGAGTGACGCTCAGCCGTGCCAGTTCCAGATCGGCGAACAGCGGTTCGTCGTTCGCATTCCCTGACAGGTGGGGGCACGCTCGTGTCCGACGAGAAGGTCTACGTCATCGGAAGTGCCCCCGACTGCGACATCGTCGTCGACGAGCCGCACGTCTCCGGGCACCACTGCAAGCTCCACTTCGACCGCGGTGGCTTCCTGCTCGAGGATCTCGACTCGACGAACGGCACCTACGTCAACGGGGTCCGAATCTCCGAGGCGACGATCATCACCAAGGGGGAGCGCGTCACGCTCGGCCGGAAGGTGCCGATGCCGTGGCCGGGCAGTCGTGAGCCCGAGCCGGTCCCCGCCGCCGCGCCCGCACCAGCAGCAGCCGCGACTCCACCGGCAGCAGCTCCGCCGGCACCCGCAGCCGAACCCCCTTCCGCCAAGCCCAAGCCGAGTGGCGAGGCGATCCCGGTCGAACGGACCCCGGCAGCGGCGGCCGGCAACGGCGCCTCCAAGCCGCCAGCCAAGCCGTCACCGCTGGAGCAGATGCGAGCCGCCGCAGCGGAGAAGGCGACACCCGCCGCCGCCGCGCCGCCGGCCGGGGAGAAGAAGCTGTCGCCGCTGGAGCAGATGCGCGCAGCCGCAGGCAAGCCGGCTGCGGACCAGGCCCCTGCGGCCGCCGAGCCCGAGAAGAAGCTCTCACCACTCGAGCAAATGAGGGCCGCCGCAGACAAGCCGGCTGCAGAGAAGCCCGCGGCCCCGGACGAGCCGGGCAAGAAATTGTCGCCTCTCGAACAGATGCGGGCCGCCGCGGGCAAGCCGGCCGCTGACAGTCCGGCCGAACCCGTCAAGCCGGACGGCAAGCTCTCGCCGCTGGAGCAGATGCGAGCAGCGGCCGGCAAGCCCGCCGGAGCGGCGCCGAAGGCATCGCCGCCAGCGGACGGTCCCAAGGCGTCTCCGCCGGCCAAGGCGAGCCCACCGGCCGCGGCACCGAAGGCGAAACCGAAACCGAAGGCCAAGCCCAAGCCGTCCGCGCCGCAACCGACGCCGCCGGAACTGAAGGAACTCCCGCCACCGTCGCCCGCCTCCTCCCGACCGAGCCCGCGGTTCACCGATCCGTTCGCTCTCGACCCCGAGACGGCCCCCAAGAAGGGAAACGTCGCGTTGCTCGTCGCGGCCAGCGTGGCCGTGCTGATCTGCCTCGGCCTCATCCTGTGGACGTTCTTCGGTCCCAACGGAAACGAGGGGGGCGGGAACGAGAACACGTCCAACGGCGAGCAGAGCGACACGAACACGGACGACGACGCCACGAACCCTTCCGACCAACCCGTCGCCGACGGCAGTAGCGGAGACGAGGGCGACGAGAAACCCGTGCCCCCGAAGCCCGTCACGACCACCGATCCGAGGGAAGCCGTCGTCTGGCTGGGCTACGAACTGACGGGCACCGTGAACCGGTACGGGTCCGGGTTCGCCGTCGCCCCGGACGCCGTCATCACGTCGGCGACGAACTCGACGTGGATGGAACCCGGGCTCGAGGACGCGGACGTGATCGTCGTCGTCGGGAACGAGGAGGAGACCGTCCGCGTCGAGAGCATCGAGGTGGTCGAGGTGCCCGGCAACACGTACGGGTTGCTCAGGGTCAAGATTCCGCCGATGAAGTCACTGGTCCCCACCTCGCTCGAGGCGTCCTCGCCGAAGGACGGGTCGGCACTCGAACTGCTGACGTGGGACACGTGGGAGTCCGACGAACCGCCGAAGATCGTGGCGATGCCCAGTCGCGTCCGTGCCGCCTCGCCGACCGGAACCGGGTTCATCCCCGAGTTCGACCCGCAGGAGATGACCCGCAAGTACCAGGGATCGGCCGTGCTCGCGGAGGGGAAGGTCGTCGGCATGCTCAACATCACGGGCGACGGCAACCCGATCGTCCTGCCGGTTCCCGCGGACTGAGTTCAGTCCTCGCCGGCCCCGCGGCGACCCCGTAGCTCGTCGAGCCGTCGCCGCTGCTCGGCCTCGTGTCCACGGTCGGTCGGTTCGTAGTAGACCCGGTCGACGCCGAGGTAGTCCTGCTCGACCCAGCCGTCTTCGCCGTCGTGGGCGTACTGGTACCCCGCCCCGTGCCCCAACTGCTCGGCCCCGGCGTAGTGGGCGTCCTTCAGGTGCCTGGGGACGGGGACGACCGCCTTGTTGCGAACGTCGTCGACGGCGCGGTCGATCGCGACGTAGGCGGCGTTCGACTTCGGTGCACAGGCGAGGTAGGTGACTGCCTGAGCCAGTGCGATCCGCCCCTCGGGGAGGCCGATCGTCTCGACGGCTCGGGCGGCGTTGACGGCGACGTCGAGCGCTCGCGGGTCGGCGTTCCCCACGTCCTCACTCGCGGCGATCACGATCCGACGTGCGACGAACCGCGGGTCCTCGCCCGCCTCGAGCATTCGAGCGAGCCAGTAGACGGCGGCGTCCGGGTCGCTGCCGCGCATGCTCTTGATGAACGCGCTCGCGACGTCGTAGTGGGTGTCGCCGTCCCGGTCGTACTGCACGGCCTTCCGTTGAATCGACTGCTCCGCGTCGGCCAGTTCCAGGGTCGATCCCGGCTCGACGGAGTGAGCCCCGATCTCGAGGGCGTTGAGGGCCCGGCGGGCGTCGCCGTCGGAGACCTCCGCGAGGAAGGCGAGTGCCTCGTCGGTCGCCGACACCCCGGTCTCGCCGAGCCCCCGCTCCCGGTCCACGAGCGCTCGTCGCAGCAGACCGACGACCTCGTCGCCGGAGAGTGGCTGGAACTCGAAGACCTGACTGCGGCTGACGAGGGCCGAGACGAGGGCGAAGAAGGGGTTCGCGGTCGTCGCCGCGACGAGTCGGACGACGCCGTTCTCCACGTCCGGCAGCAGCACGTCCTGCTGGGCCTTGTTGAAGCGGTGCAGTTCGTCGACGAACAGCACGGTCCGCGTCCCGCCGGCGGCCAGTCGGTCGCGTGCCGCGTCGAGTTCGGCTCGCAGTTCCTTCACGCCCGTCGCCGCTGCGTTGAGTGTGCGGTACGCGCTCTTCGTGTGCGTGGCGATCAACTCGGCCAAGGACGTCTTGCCGCAGCCGGGGGGACCGTAGAAGACGAGCGACGTCAGCCGGTCGGCGTCGAGCATCCGACGCAGCAGGCCTCCCGGCCCGAGGAAGTGCGACTGGCCGGCGAATTCGTCGAGGCTCCGTGGCCGCATGCGAGCGGCCAGCGGCTTCGCGGCCTCGAGATGGTCGGCTTCCTGCTGGTCGAAGAGGCCCATTGCTGGAGGGTCGAGGGTCAAGAGTCGAGGGTCAAGGGCCAGAGCAGGCAGCAGCGGATCGGCTTCGGACGAGCCGCCCGAATCATGCCCGCTCCGGCTCTAGACGCTTGAACCTGGTCTCTCGGCCCGCTCCGCAGGGGCGCACGAAAAACCTCCGCCGAGGGCGTCCGGGGCAAGAGGGGTCCGACCCGAAATGTCCAAGTGGGAACTCCCGGCGCGGATTGTGAGTCCCGGCAAGCCGGGCATTCACGCTGCCGCCTCCGAGGCAGGCTCCCGATCGGGTCGTGATTGTAGGGTCTGGACCACAATCCCGGGGTCGCACCTGGCAGAGGCCAGAGATCGCAAGCGATCCGGGGAGATCCTATCGCGCTCCCCGTGGATCGACAAGAAGAGGAATCAGGACTCGACGAGCGATTCCGGTTCGAGGGTCTTGGTGTTCCGCTCGATCGCCAGCACGATCGTCCGCTGTTCCTCGCCACCGGGGGTGACGGCGACCGCCGGGATGACCTGTCGCCCCTCGGGCAGGCTCGTGCGGACGGAGAAGTAGCCGTCCTCGTCGAGAACGACCGACTCGCCCAACAACGTGACGACGGCGTGCGGATCGGCGTGACCGTGCACGACGAGTTCCGCCTCCACCTCGAACTTCCTCGTCTGCTCACGCAGCGACGCCGGGACGGGGACCCGCCCGGAACGCCGGGAGACGACCCCCGGCCGCCGCAGCCGCGACGACGAGCCCGGCTGCGGGAGCGAGACCCGACGGGACCGGGCGAGGGAGAAGAACTGCCCGTTCCGCGTGCGGTAGCCGACGTGCAACCGGTAGACGAGTGTCGGATCGTCGAGCGGCAGGAACCACTTCTCCGCCTGCCCGGTGATCTCCACGTCTTTTACGTGGCCGGTCTGGTCGGACTGGCTGACGTCTTCGACACGGATCACGGGGACGGCCGAGTGCCAGTCGGCCCCCAGCGACGCCTCGGCCCGGCCGATCATCCGACCGGAGAGGGACCACACGAGTTCGACCCACTGTCCGTCGATCACGGTGGCCGTCAGCGTGTCCTGCACGGGCCCGTCGATGCCGACGGCCGTCGTCGTCAGTCGAACGGGACCACGGCGTTCGCCGTTTCGCTCCCGTTGGACCGTCGGAGCCGCCGAACGCTCTCGCTGACGTCGGTGCTTGCCGATGTCGAGCAGGGCCTCGACGAGTTCCTTCTTCCGCATGCCATGCCAGCCGGAGATGCCCTTGCGTCGGGCCTTCTGGGCGAGTTCGCGGCGGGTCAGGGCGTTCAGCGAGTTGGCAGTCATCGAGACGAGGGACTCCTGCGAGTCGAGCTCGTCCGATCCGACGGCACGTGGTTCGTCCACGTCATCCGAGAGACGACGAGCGGGAAGTGACTCGGGAAACGTCGTCCGTGACGCCCGTTGGGAATCGACTTGGACTCAGAGACGCCTGGAGAATCGGATTGTCACCCGAAAACAGACGTGCTGCGGAATCTTCGACTGCGGCCTGGCGGACTTGCCCCGAACAGGGCAGGGATGATCTGCGGCGAATGATTGACACATTTGTATCCAAAAGAGCCCTCCGCATCAATCAATTCCCCGTGAATCTCGCCTGAACGTCGCCCTAAGGGCTGGAATATATGTGGTTTGCGTAGAGTGTCGCGATGACGCGGCGCTTGCGGCCGGGCAAAGTGGAGTCGATTCGTTGCCCGGCCCTCCTCGCTCTCCGTAAACTTCGACTTGCAAGCATCTTCGGTCTCCCTTCGCTACGTTTCGCCCACATGCCCGTCCGAGTGACCAATCTCGCCCTCCCTGTGGAGGGGGCAGCCGAGAAACTGCCGAATGCCTTGGCCCAACGGCTCGGCTGTCGGGTCGAGGAACTCGTCCGGTGGAAGGTGCTCCGCCGGAGTCTGGACGCCCGTCAGCATCGATCGCTGCGGTACGTCTTCACGATCGAAGCCCAAGTGTCGGGTGAGTCCGAGAGGCTGTCGCATCTGCTCCAGCGGACCGGCGTCGAGCCGTTCCGTGCACGGGCTTTCCACGACCCACCTCCCGGATCGGACGCGATGGAGGAGCGGCCCATTGTCGTCGGCTCCGGGCCGGCCGGGCTGCTTGCCGGTTACTTCCTCGCGTGGAAGGGCTACCGGCCGTTGATCCTCGAACGGGGGCAGCCGGTCAAGGAGCGTGTCCCGGCCATCCGCGCCTTCGACGGCGGCGGCCCGCACGATCCCGAGAACAACTACCTGTTCGGCGAGGGGGGGGCCGGGGCCTTCAGCGACGGGAAGCTCACTTGCCGGATGACCGGGTCGGACGTCGACTGGGTGCTCGAGCGAATCGTCGAGTGCGGCGGACGGGAGTCGATCGTCTACGAGAACCGGCCGCACCTCGGCAGCAACAAGCTCCCCATGATCTGCCGGAACTTCCGCCGGAAGACCGAGGCCCTGGGGGGCGAGTACCGGTTCGGCTGCCGGTTCGAGGGGCTCGACGTCCGCGACGGCCGCGTCGTCGGCGTGCAGACGTCGAGCGGCCGCATCCCGACCAAACACGTCGTCCTCGCGATCGGCCACTCGGCCCGCGACACCTACGAGGCACTGCACGCGGCCGGCCTGCCGATGGAGGGAAAGGCCTTCCAACTCGGCCTCCGCGTCGAGCAGCCACAGGAACACGTCAACCGGCACGAGTACGGCCGGCCTGAATACCTCGAGCTCCTCGGAGCCGCCAGCTACTCGCTCGTCGCGAAGGGACAGAGGGACCTGTTCACCTTCTGCATGTGCGCGGGCGGGTGGGTGATCCCCAGCGTCTCCGAACCGGGCATGTTCTGCACGAACGGCATGAGCAACAGCCGGCACGAGACGCCGTTCGCCAACAGCGGCTTGGTCGTCACCCTCGACCCAAAGGACTTCGGCAGCGACCACCCGCTCGCCGGAGTCGAGGTGCAGCGCCATTACGAACGGCTGGCGTTCGAGTTGGCCGGCCGGGACTACATCTGCCCGATCCAGTCGGCGGCCGACTTCCTCGCCGGTCGCACGCCCGACCCGTCGTCGAAGCTGCCGAGTTCGTACGAGCGTGGCACGAAGCCGATGTCGCTCGCGCCGCTGCTGCCGCCGCCCATCGCGAAGGCCGTGCACGCGGGGCTGCCCGTGATGGACCGTAAGTGGAAGGGGCAGTTCCTGAAGGAGGCGATGCTCGTGGGCCCCGAGATGCGGGGCAGCAGCCCGGTCCGCATCCCGCGTGACAACGACACCCGCGAGTGCCCCGGCTTCGACGGGCTCTACCCGGTCGGCGAAGGAGCCGGCTACGCCGGCGGCATCATCAGCGCCGCCGTCGACGGTTTGCGGTCTGCCCGAGCGATCGTGGAGCGGTTTGCCCCGGTGGGGTGACCTTCGTTTTCAACGCAGAGATCGCAGAGGCGCGGAGGGCCGCAGTGAAGGTCAGATTGCCTCGTGTCCACAACGAATTCACCCGACGAGTCTCACGTACGACCACCGCAGCCGGCAACATCTCCAAGGGAACTCCGCGGCCCTCTGCGCCTCCGCGATCTCTGCGTTTCCACCCTACCCGCCCCTACTTCAACGACTCCAAGTAGGCCAACAGGTCACGGAACTCGGCGGACGTCATCCGCTCCCGGAGCTTGTCCGGCATGACGGACGTCTTCTGCGGTTCGCGGGTCTCGACGAGGTCGCTGGAGAACTCGACCCGTTCGCCCTCCGGCGTGCCGATCTCGAAGAGCTTGCGGGTCTGGCGGAGGATCATGCCGCTGCGGACCTTGCCGTCGGTCATCACGAAGGACCAGTTGGTGTACTGCGGGGCGACCTCCTTGGAGGGCTGGAGGATCGACTCGGCGAGTTTAGCCCGGTCGGCCGTGCGGGTGATCAGCGAGAGGTCCGGCCCGACCTGCCCGCCGCGACCGTCGACCGTGTGACACTCCGCACAACCCGGTCCGCTCGCGTGGAAGAAGAGCCGTCGCCCGGCCGCCGCGTCGCCCCCCTCGGGAAGTCCGGCTTCTTCGGTGAGGTCGGGCTTCTCGCCACGGGCGAGTGCGACGGCCTCCTTCAGCCCGTCGTCGTCGATCGCCGCGATCGCCTTCTGCATCTCCACGTCCTCGGCAACCAGCGGCCGCAGCGACCGCAGGGCCTCCCGTGTCAACGTCGCGTCGTCGCCGGCGAGCAGTTCGAGCAGCAGGTCGCGCGACGACCCGGGGTCGCGGCCGATCGCGACGACGGCCTCGGCCCGCAGCATGGCGTCGGCCTTCTCGTCCGCGGCGACCGATCGGGCGAGTTTGGCGGCGAACGGGTCGGCGACCGACTGCAGAGTGCGGACGGTCTCCAATCGCAGTGTGGGTGAGTCGGATGCCAGCAGTTCCTTCGCGAGGGCCGCGTCGAACTTCGCCTTCGGGTCACGGCCGGCTCCGTCGCCCAGCATCCGGAGCGCGAGCGCCCGCACGTTCGCCGGCCGCTCGGTGTCCCGGACGAGCGACATCACGTACTGCGTCGGCGGCGTGCGGTCGATCTCCTTCGGATCGACCCCGTCCAACATCTGCAGCGCCGCGATCGTCGCCCGGAAGAGATCCGGCGTGACCCCCGGCGACTCCAACACCGCCGCCACCTGCGGCCGCAGCTCCTTCAGGTTCTCCTCCGCGGCCCACTGAACGGCGACCCGGCGCATCGAGGCAGAAGCACTCGCGAGCCCGTCTCGTGCGTTGTCGACGGACTTCGGCACGAGGGTGCGTGCCGTCAGCAGATTCGCGAGCCGAAATCCCTCGGGATGTCGCGTGAACGACCGCACCGAGTACTGACCGCTGCGATCGAAGGCGAAGAAGGAGAGATTGGCGGCGATCTCCTCGGTGAACTCGGGAGCCGCGGCATGCTTGTCCGTCCGGTACCAGGCAACCGCGGCTCCAAGGGCGAACGTGTCCATCTCGTCGAGGTTCCAAGAGAGCTTCGCTTGCCGCCTCCGGAGGCGGCGCCTCTCTTTCGTCTGCGAGGGCTCGAGCGACAAGGCGAACCGATCCATCAGCGAGATGGCGGCCAACTTCTCCGGCTCGGTCAACTCGAGAAGATCGAACTCTCCGTCCCCTCTCTCTTCGCTGCGAACCTCGAGGGGCGTGGCGAGAACGGCCGAGGCGATCCGTCGGAACGAACTCCGGGTCTTCAGCCGCTCTTCAAGCGTCTCTCGCGCCGACTCGTCGCCGAGGAGCGCGTCGAAGGCTGCGGAACGTGTGCGGTTGGACTGCTCGTTGTCTGACAGCAACCGTTCGAGTAGGGCGCGCCCTTTTGCACGATCCCCGAGTACCTCGGCGGCGGTTCGGCGAACGTCGAGTCGCCGTGAACGAACCAGACGTTCGAGTTCGTGATCCGTGCTCGCTCCGGAGATCGCTGCCAAGTCTTCAACGTTCGTCTCCGGCCGGTCCTTCCACTGGATCCGCCAGATCCGCCCATGCCCGTGAAGCTTGTAGTCCCGTTTCACCCAGTCGGTGCACAGGAGGCTGCCGTCGGGGGCGGTGGCGAGGCCGACGGGGCGGAACTCGTCGTCCCCCTGCACGATCGGCTCGGCGACGGACGTGAAGCTGGCCCCCTTCGGCTCCAGGCGGAAGCGGTCGATGCGGTGGTCGCCCCAACTGGTGACGAGGAGGTTGCCGAGGTAGTCCTCGGGGAGGCCGTCGGACTCGTAGGCGACGATGCCGCTGGGGGCCTCACCGGTGCCGGCCACCATGGGGAGCGTGCCGGGTACCTCGCCGTTCCAACTCGTGAAGGGGTGCAAGCCTTTTCGGCCGTTCTTGAACTTGAAGCCGTAGTCGCCCCCCTCGACGACGTGCAGCAGCCGGCAGGGCGGGCGGCTGTCGGGGTCGTTGTCGACGGTGAACAGCCGGCCGAAGGCGTCCACGCAACTCGCGTGCGGGTTCCAGAACCCGGTCGCCCACAGCTGCAGCTTCGACCCGTCCGGCCGGCAGCGGTAGACGTTCCCCCCCTCGCCCCCGCCGACGAGTTTCGTACCGTCGCTGCCGTGGACGGTGTACTTCGCGCCGAGGTTCTCGCCGAAGCCGAAGTACATCCAACCCATCGCGTCGAAGGCGAAGCCGGCGAGCCCGTTGTGCGGGTAGTTGCCGGGGGTTTCGAGGCGGATCAGTTTCGTCCGGCGGTCACACTTCAGGTCGTCGTCGAGATCTTCGAGGAGCCAGATGGTGGAGCGTTCCGCCAGGAAGACTTGGCGGGCCGACGCCGAGGCGTCGGCTTGAGTGGTCCCCTCGTTCTGGCTCTCGACTCTTGACTCTCGACTCTTGACCGGCGAAAGCCACACCGGCCGCACGGCGACGCTCATCGTGTGGGTGAAGCCGTCGGCGAAGACCTTCACGTCGTCGGCCCGGCCGTCGCCGTCGGTGTCCTGCATGACGTACAGGCGGTCGCTGTCGTGCCGCTGGTAGCCGTCGGGCGGGAAGTGGGTGTTCGACTCGATCGCCCAGACGCGGCCGGCGTGGTCGACGTCGATCCCGGTCGGCGTGACGATCGTGGGATGCTCCGCGAAGAGCGTGATCTCGAGCCGGTCGTCGACGGGCTTGGGCGCCTCGGCGAGCGCGGCCGAGGCGAGGGCGAGCAGGGCGAGGGTGACGGTCGTGCGGGACATCGATGACTCCGACGCGGACGGTGTGCGTCGAGTCTACCGCGACGTCCGGACGTGCCCAACGGTCACTTCGTCCGCGGGTTCCGCACGTGGTACAGGCGGCCGTCCTCGGCTCCGACGACGAGGTCCGGGAGGCCGTCGCGGTTCCAGTCGACGACGGCCGGGCTGCTGGTGTGGCCGGCGACGCGGCGTTCGGCGATCGGGCCCTCGTGCTTCAGTACGACTCGGCCGTTCTTCTCGCCGAGGTTGCGGTACAGGTCGGCGTTCGTGCTGTTGGCGAGCAGGTCGAGGTCGCCGTCGCCGTCCCAGT
>JANQQW010000195.1 GCA_028284885.1 Planctomycetaceae bacterium | reverse complement strand
ATCTCGCTCGACGGGCGACGTTGTTCGGTCGAGGGCTCGGCCGAGACCGTCGCCGTCGCGTAGGCGACCTGCTCGAGCGAGGTCGACGTCTTCGAGCGGGCCAAGTCGATCAAGCCGCGGACGGCCGGTCAGGCGACCTACGTCCAAGCGGTTCGTGAGCACGAACTCGTCTTCTGCCGTGGCCCGGCCGGCAGCGGCAAGACGTATCTCGCCGTCGCGATGGCCGTGAACGCGTTGCGGACCGAGCTGGTGCGGAAGATCGTGCTGGTTCGCCCGGCCGTCGAGGCGGGCGAGCGACTCGGCTTCCTCCCGGGCGACATGCTGGCCAAGGTGAACCCGTACCTGCGGCCGTTGCTGGACTCGCTCAACGACATCCTCGACTACGAGCAGGTCCGGACGTACATGGAGAAGGACCTCGTCGAGATCGTGCCGTTGGCGTTCATGCGGGGGCGGACGCTGGCGAACACGTTCATGATCCTCGACGAGGCACAGAACACGACGGTCACCCAGATGAAGATGTTCCTGACCCGGATGGGCGAGGGCTCGCGCATCGTGGTGACGGGGGACTCGACCCAGGTGGACCTGCCGGCCAACACGACCTCCGGTCTGGCCGACGCGGTTCGCCGGCTGAGCAGCGTGGAGGGAGTGGCGTCGGTGGAACTCGACGCTCGGGACATCGTTCGGCACCGGCTCGTTAAGGACATCGTGGCCGCCTACGACGAAGGTGAACGAGGTCGCGTCCGCCGCCGGGCTCGCTGAGCCGGCGGAGACGCGCGTACGCCATGGCACTGTTCCGCTCCAGCAAACCCCGAGTCTCGCGGTCCGTCGACCTCCGCCGGACGTCCGCCCCGGTCGAGATCGTCCGCAACCTCGTCGGCAACAGGCACGGACTGGTCCGCGTGGGCATCGGTCTCCTCGCCGTGGTCATTCTGACGTTGTTCGTCGAGGGGTGGAGCCCGCCGTTCCGGTTCCGTGACGGACAGGTCTACGAGAACGGCGTGACGGCCCGGATCGACTTCGAGGTTCCGCTCGAACTCGAGACGGAGCAGCGGCGGAAGGATCGGGAGGACGAGGTCCCGTTCGAGTTCGACCACGACCCCGCGCCGATGCGGAACCTCCCGGCCCGGCTGCGGAACTCGCTGGAGCACATCGCCACGTCGAAGTCGATCGACGAGGTTCCGGTCGACACCCGGGCGGCGTTCGGGCTCGTCTCGGCGGCCGCCTCCTCCGCGGGCAACGGTTCGGCCAAGTCGTACGAGACGCTGCGGAAGGCCGTGGCCGGCATGGGGGCGGGCAACGACCTGCGGGTCGAGGAGATTCTCGCGGAGTTCGAGGAGTTCGTCGAACCGCTGCGGCGGACGGGCGTGCTCGACCCCCGCGACCTCGAGCAGCACGAGATCCGCGAGAACGACACGGTGGTCGTCGTCGGGGCGGACGGCAGCCGCGAGATCGTGACGCCCTCGCAGGTCGTCATCTCCAGCATGGTCGAGGACGCCGGGCCGCTCGGGCGGAACTGGGCGACCGCCGAGAAGCTGCTGCCGATCCGTGCGCAGCTCGAACGGTGGCTCGTCTCGCAAGTGCCGATCACGCTCCGTTACGACGAGGACGCGACGAATGCCGCCCGGCGTGCCGCCCGCGAGAGCGTGACCCCCGTGACCGAGAGCGTCCTTCGTGGCGACGAACTCGTGGAGCCGGGGACGCCGATCGACGCCGACACGATCCGCAAACTCCGCGAGGAGCACCGGGCCGTGCAGGCGGCGTCGCCGTTGTGGAAGGCGGTCACCCGAACCGTGGTCGTCGCCGGGTTGCTGCTCGTGCTCGCGGGGCTCAACGGCTACTACATCGCCCGGAACGAGCCGGGCATCGTCCGCGACGTGCTCCGGCTGTGCGGTTTCGTCTCGACGGTCGTGCTCGCGATCCTGCTCGGCCGGCTGTTGTCGGCCGACCCCTGGCGGGCGGAGGTGATCGCCCTGACGGCCGCCGTGATGGTGCTCGCGATCGCCTACAACCAGGTGCTCGCCGCGATCACCGCGTTCTCGCTGGTGCTCGTCGTGTCGCTGTCGACGATCGCCCAGTTCGAGCAGTTCGTCGTGCTGATGGCCGTCTGTGCCACGGCGGTGATCGGGCTCGGCCGGGTGTCGTCGCGGACGACCATCATCAAGGTCGGATTCGCGATGGCGATCGTGTACGTCGTCGTCTCGGCCGGGACGACCGCCCTGCACACGTCGCTTCCCGCCGAGGTTCAACTCGGGCGGCTCGTCGAAGCGCTACGGGGGGCGGGATGGTGCATCCTCGCCGGCTACCTCGTCGCCGGCAGCCTCCCCTTCATCGAGTCGGCGTTCGGCGTCGTCACGGACATCAGCCTGCTCGAGATGAGTGACCTCTCGCACCCGTTGCTGCGGGAACTCGTGCAACGGGCCCCCGGCACGTACAACCACTCGATGACCGTCGCGACCATCGGCGAGGCGGCCGCGGACCGCATCGGCGCGAACGGGCTGCTCGTCCGCGTCGGGGCCTACTTCCACGACGTCGGCAAGATGCTCAAACCGGAGTACTTCATCGAGAACACGACGGCCGGCCAGGGGAACCGGCACGACGAACTCGCCCCCGCGATGAGCACGCTGATCATCATCGGCCACGTGAAGGACGGCGTGGAACTCGCCCGCCGTCACAACCTGCCGCAGCGGCTCGTCGACTTCGTCGAGCAACACCACGGCACCACGCTCGTCGAGTACTTCTACCGCCAGGCGGCCAAGCGGGCCGGGCAGGACACCGACCACAAGACCGACGCCGAGGAGGCCTCGTTCCGCTACCCGGGCCCGCGGCCGCAGTCCAAGGAGACGGCCGTCATGATGCTCGCCGACGTCGTCGAGAGCGCCAGCCGCACGCTCGACGAGCCGACGCCCAAGCGGATCGAGTCGCTCGTCCACGACCTGACGATGAAGCGGCTGCTGGACGGCCAGTTCGACGAGAGCCCGCTGACGCTCAACGAGCTGCAGGTCATCGAGGAGTCGCTCGTGAAGTCGCTCATCGGCATCTACCACGGCCGCATCAAGTACCCCGAGCAACGCACCGCGTGATGCCGCCCGACGACCCGCCGCCCGGCGACACCGCGACCGTCGAGATCGAGATCGCGAACCGGCAGACTCGACTGCCGGTCGACGAGTCGGCCGTGCTCCGGGTCGTGGAGACCCTGCTTCGCGTCGAGCGAGTGCGGTCCGCCGCGGTCAGCGTCGCCGTCGTCGACGACCCGACGATCCACCGGCTGAACCGCGAGCACCTGGCGCACGACTACCCGACCGACGTGATCAGCTTCGCCCTGCACGAGGGGGCGGAGGAGACCGCCGCCGGAGAACCGCCGCGGGGCGCGGGGCGAGACGTCGACGGCGAGGTGGTCGTGAGTGCCGACACGGCCGTCCGGACCGCCGCCGAGCTGAACGGGTCCGGCGAAGGAAGTCGTTGGTCTGCTCACGACGAGTTGTTACTGTACGTCGTGCACGGGTTGCTCCACGTCGTCGGTTACGACGACCGGACCGGCGACGAGCGGGACCTGATGAGGTCTCGGGAGCAGGTCGTCCTGCGGAAACTGGGCATCGAACCCCGCTATCCGGAGGACGACGGCCCGCACGAGGAGGACGCGAGTCCGGCGGTTCGCGAACGTGCCGTCGGCGACGTCGAGTTCGGAGAGGACCGTTGACCGACATCCTGATCCCGGTGGCGCTGGGTTTGGTCACACTGCTGCAGTTCCTGGCTGCACTGGTGTGCTTCAGCCTGCGTGACTACTCGCGGAGCGGGATCGGCGAACTCCTCGAGAAGCGGGGCCAGTCCGACCTCTTCAAGGACGTGCTGGAACGCGACGAGCGGATGCTGCTGGCGGCGGAGTGGGCCCTCGTGGTCCTCGTCAGCACCGGACTCGTCACGTTCCTCGCACTCCTGCTTCCCACCGTCCCGGCGTCCCCGCGGACGATCGACTGGGTGGTCCTGTCGCTGCAGGTCGTCGGCTACGTGCTGGCCCTCTCCTTCTGGATCGTGCTGCTGCCGTGGTCGCTGTCGCGCGTCGTGGGCGACGGACTGATCGTCCGCTTCTGGCGGCCGCTGGTGGCGATGCAGGTGCTGTTCACGCCGGTCGTCTCGCTGGGAATCCGGTTCGACCGGATCGTGCACCGACTCGCCGGCGTGCCGGAACCAGAGGAGAACGGCGCGGACACGCTGACCGAGGAGATCCGCACCGTCGTCGAGGAGGGGCAGCGGGAAGGCGTGCTCGAGTCCGAGGCGACGACGATGATCCGCCGCGTGATGGAGCTCAGCGACGACGACGCCGGCTCGATCATGACGCCCCGCACCGACATGTTCTGCCTCCCGTCCGACGTCTCGCTCGACGAGGCCCGCCGGCAACTGGTGGAGGCGGGGCACTCGCGGGTGCCGGTCGTCGGCGAGAACCAGGACGACGTCGTCGGCATCCTCTACGCGAAGGACCTGCTCGAGCACGTCAACGGGGCCGCCAACGGCCAGCCCGTCGGGTTGAAGGAGGTCGTCCGCGAGCCGTTCTACGTGCCGGAGACGACCCGGATCGTCACGCTGCTGGAGACGATGAAGCGGGACCGCGTGCACGTCGCGATCGTGCTCGACGAGTACGGCGGCGTGGCCGGGCTCGTCACCATGGAGGACATCCTCGAGGAAATCGTCGGGGAGATCGTCGACGAGTTCGACGAGGCGGAGGAGGCCCCCATCCGCCGCCTGTCCGCCGACGTCGCCGAGATCGACGCCCGCGTGCACATCGACGACCTCAACGAGGAGTTCGGACTCGAACTGCCGGAGGACGGCGACTTCGACACGATCGGCGGCTTCGTCTTCACGCAGCTCAGCCGTGTGCCGGAGGAGGGGGAGCAGGTCGTCTGGCAGAACCTCCGGTTGACGGTGCTCGAGGTCGACAAGCGGCGACTCGTCAAACTCAAGCTCGAGATCGACGAGTCGCTCGTGCCGGCCGCCGAGGAGGCGTGACGCGGCCCGTTGGCCGAGTCGTCAGCGGCTTCGACGCCGGGCCGCCATGCGGGCCATCGCCGCTTCGCGTCGGCCCCACATCCGCGCCGCTGCCCGCTCGCGGGACGTGATCGGCCGGTCGTCCGTCGCGGAGTCCTCGCCCGGGCTCTGCACCTGATCGCGACGCCTCGCAACCAGTTGCCGGTCCAACTGCTCGCGCTGCCGGGCCGCGGCGACGTTCGCCATCGCCTGCATCTGCATCTGCCGAACTCGCATCTGCTGTTGGAGGGCGACCATGTCGTTCGGCGACCCGCCCGTCATGCCGCCGCCCGCCATTCCCCCGCCACCCAGGCACTGTCCGCCACCGGCCATGCCGCCTCCGCCCCTCGGGCCGCCGCCCATCATCCCGCCGCCCATGCTTCCACCCCGCATTGGTCCGCCACGCATGCCGCCCGGCATTCCCCGCATTCCGCCTCCCGCCATGCCACCGCCCGCCATTCCCCCTCGCATCATGCCGCCCCCCATCCCTCCGGGGCCGCGGGCCTCTGCCGGCAGAACCGACAGCACCGCACAGATCCCGACGCCGTACGCCAGCCACGTTCCCGTTCGCATCACCAGACTCCCGTTTTCCTTCGGATTTCGGTCGACTCCCGGCCGAGGCCTGCGTTTACCTGCCTCGGTCCCGAGGCCGTACAACGCGGGGCCGCGGGACTCGTCCACGAGGAAACCGCGAGCGACCGGGAAACCGCAGCCGTCGGAACTCGTTGACGAGACCCGCGAACCGATCGACAATGAACGGGCACGAACGCCATGCGAGCCACCTACGTGGACTTCGAACTCGACGACCTTCGAGAACGCCTGCGGAACGGGGACCGGACCGCGCTCGCCGAGTGGTTCGCCGAGCACCGTGACGACCTGCGAAGGTTCCTCGTCTGCCGCATGGACCGCCGGCTCGCACCGCGGCTCGACGCCTCGGACATCGTGCAGCAGGCCTACTTGGACGCCGACACGCGTCTGCCGCACTACTCGGACCAGGCCGAGAACATGCCGTTCGGCACCTGGGTCCGGCAGGTCGCCCTGCAGACACTGTTCGACCTGCACCGCCGCCACGTCGGTGCCCAGCGTCGCACCGTGAAGCAGGAGGTCCGGTTCACGGGCAAGAAGCGGAACGGCTCGTCGCTGCCCGGACTCTCGGCGCTCCCGGGCGCGACGACGTCGCCCAGCAACGTGTTCGCGAAGGGCGAACGGCGGAAGCGGATCGAGCGGGCCATGCAGCAGCTGAACGAGACCGACCGCGAGGTGCTCGAGTTGCGACACTTCAAGCAGCTCTCGAACCGCGAGGTGGCCGAGCGTCTGGGACTCGCCGTCTCGGCGGCCAGCAACCGCTACGTCCGCGCTCTGCGAAGACTCGCCCACGTGCTCAGCGAGAGCGAAGCGGGCCTGTAGTCGCGAGTGCGAGGGGCGTTCTGTGTTAGACTGACGGCTTTCACGCCAGTCCGTCCTACCACTGCCCGGCCGATGCGTCTCCGACCGTCCCTCCCACTCCTCTTCGTCACGTTGTGCGTCTGCGTCTCGTGGAACCGCGGGTTGGCGTCGGACGACGTCGCGACGCGTTTCGTGAAGGGACACTGCCTCGACTGCCACTCCGGGCCGGAGGCGGAGGCCGGCCTGTCGCTCGACGTGCTGGAGTCTCCGTCGACGAGCCAGGCCGCGTTTCGTCACTGGGTGCAGGTTCACGACCGGGTCCGTGAAGGCGAGATGCCGCCCCCGGACGCCGAGCAGCCCGCTGCGGCCGAGGTCGACGCGTTCCTCGCGTCTCTGGGCGGGCGACTCCGGGCGATCGACGAGGCGCGAGTCGCCAAGGAGGGACGGACCGAGTTGCGGCGGTTGAACCGTGCGGAGTACGAGGCGACGCTGCGGGACCTGCTCGACCTGCCACACCTCCAAGTGGCGTCGCTGCTGCCGGTCGACGCGAGTGCCGGCGGGTTCGACAACGTCGGGTCCGCCCTGAACCTGTCGTACGTGCAGATGGCCCGGCACCTCGAGGCGGCCAACGTCGCGCTCGACGAGGCAATGGCCCTGCGGCCCCGACCGGAAACGGTGACGGTTCACGTTCCCGCGACCGACTCCGGACGCATCAGCCAAGTCGTCGAGAAGGGAAAGGAGGCCGTGCCGATCGGCGAGGCCGTCGGCCTGCTGCGGCAACCGAACACGGCGCAGGCGCCCTGGACTTGGGGCAAGTTCCGTCCGATGGCCACTGGGTCCTACCGCATTCGCATGAAGGCGTTCGGGTTCCTCTGGGACCGGGGCGAGGTCAAGCCGGCCAACCGTCCGCACTCGGTCGCCTTCTACGCCATCTGGGGATCGACGAAGCGACCGCTCGGCCGGTTCGACGTCTCGGGTGTGCCGGACGAGCCGACGGTCATCGACTTCACCACGCGACTCGAGCAGGGCGACCAGATCGAGATCCGGTTCGACGCGCTCGACGACCGCAACCTCGGCCAGCGAACGCTCGAGGAGTACACGGCGCCGGGCGTCGCGGTGGAGTGGTTGAAGACGGAGGGGCCGATCGTCGAGACGTGGCCGCCGCCGAGCCGTTCGCGACTGTTCGGAGACCTGCCGGTCCAGCCGTGGTCGCCGGAGACCGGGCTGGCCGAGCCGCCGACTCCGATCGTCGTCGACGGGTTCGGCAAGCGGGCGAAGCTGCGGCCGGCCAAACCGGGCAGGGCCGAGTTGTTGCACGTCGTGCCGCGGGACGCCGAGGCCGACGCCCGACGACTGCTGCACGACTTCGCGGCGCGGGCCCTGCGGCGTCCGGTTCCGGAGTCCGAACTCGACGAGCACCTGGCACTCGTTCGCGGCAAACTGGCCGACGAGGTCTGCTTCCAGGAGGCGATGCGGCTCGGGTTCCAGTCGGTGCTCTGTTCGCCCGAGTTCCTGTTCCTGCTGGAGAAGCCGGGACGCCTCGACGACCACGCGTTGGCGTCGCGACTGTCGTACTTCCTGTGGAGTTCACTGCCGGACGCACCGCTTCGCCGGTCGGCCGACCGCGGTGAGTTGTCTCGACCGGAGGTGCTCCGTCGGCACGTCGAGCGGATGCTCGACGACCCGCGGTCGGAGCGGTTCGTCGAGAACTTCACCGGCCAGTGGCTCGACCTGCGGCGGATCACGGTCACCCAGCCGGACGAGGAGCTGTACCCGGAGTTCGACCGGTTGCTGCTCGACTCGATGACCGAGGAGACACGGGCCTACTTCCGGACGATGCTCGCCGAGAACCTCGTTGCCGACCACGTGGTCGACTCGGACTTCGCGATGGTCAACGGCCGACTGGCACGGCACTACGGACTGCCCGACGTGGACGGCGTCGCGATTCGTCGCGTGCCGTTGCCGGAATCGAGCGTCCGTGGCGGGCTGTTGACGCAGGCGAGCGTGCTGAAGGTGACGGCGAACGGCACCACGACGTCGCCCGTCACACGGGGAGCGTGGGTGCAGGAACGGCTGCTGGGCCGGCACGTCCCGCCGCCGCCCGCGAGCGTCCCGGCGATCGAGCCCGACCTTCGTGGGACGACGACCGTCCGCGAGCAACTCGTCAAGCACCGCGAGGACCCGGCCTGTGCGCGCTGTCACGTGTCGCTCGACCCGCCGGGATTCGCGCTCGAGAGCTTCGACGTGATCGGCGGTTGGCGAGACCGGTACCGGTCGCTGGGAGAGGGCGACCCCGTGAACCTGCGGGTTCGCCGCGACCAGAAGGTGCGGTACAAGCTGGGGCCCGCCGTCGACGCGAGTGGGGAGCTCGCCGAGGACGCCACCTTCGACGACGTGAACGAGTTTCGCCGCCTGCTCCTCCGGGACCGCGCTGCACTGGCCCGCAACCTCGTCGGGAAGCTCTTGGTCTACGCGACCGGAGCCGAGTTGGGCTTCTCCGACCGTGCCGCCGTCGAAGAGATCGTCGCGCGGACGCGTGACGACGACCACGGACTGAGGACGCTGGTTCACGAGATCGTCCAGAGCGAGACCTTCCGGTCGAAGTGACGGCCAAACCGAAGAGGGAGAACGAAACATGGTGCACCAACCCGTCGATCGTCGCCGCTTCCTCCGCGGGGCCGGCGTCGCCCTGTCGTTGCCGCTGCTCGAGGCGATGCGGCCCTCGATCACCTTGGCAGGGGACTCTGAGGACGAGGCGCCGCGGCGGATGCTGTGCATCTGCACGAACATGGGCATGATGCCCGAGTTCTTCTGGCCGAACGGGACCGGCCGGGACTACGTGCCGAGCGAGTACCTCGCGTTGCTGCAGGAGCACCGAGACGACTTCACGGTCTTCTCGGGCGTCTCCCATCCGGACGTCGACGGCGGGCACCACGCGGAGATCAGCTACCTGACGGCCGCCCCGCACCCGGCCGCCGGCGGGTTCAAGAACACGATCTCCCTGGACCAGTACGCGGCCGAGCGGATCGGCGTGCGGACGCGACACCCCTACCTGTCGCTGTGCGTCGGGTCGGAGGCAAACACGCTCTCGTGGACGGCCTCGGGCGTTCGCATCCCCGCGGAGCAGAAGCCGTCGGAGGTGTTCAAGAAGCTGTTCGTGCAGGGCAGCCCGGCCGAGGTGCGGTCGCGGATCGCCCAGCTCCGCGACGGCCGCAGCGTGCTGGACGCGGTGGCGGAGCGGGCCCGTCGGCTGGAGTCACGCGTCGGCGCGGCCGACCGGGACAAGCTCGACGAGTACTTCTCCAGCGTCCGCGAGCTCGAGCGGCGACTCGTGAAGTCCGAGGAGTGGGAGTCGAAGCCGAAGCCGACCACGTCCGCCGAGCCGCCGGTCGACGTGGACGACCGGACGGAGCTGATCGAGCGGACGCGGCTGATGTACCGCATGGCCCGGCTCGCCTTCGAGACCGACTCGACGCGCGTCGTCGCCCTGATGATCGACCAGAACGCGAACCCCAAGGTCAACCTGCCCGGCGTGAGCGCGGGCCACCACAGCCTCACGCACCACGGCCGTCGCGAGGACTCGGTCTCGCAGCTGAAGACGATCGAGACGGCCCAGACGAAGGTGTTCGCGGAACTCCTGGACGACCTCGCCGCGACGCGCGAGGGGGGCGAGCGACTGCTCGACCGGACGCAGGTGCTGTACGGCAGCAACCTGGGCAACGCGAACAGCCACGACAACGCGAACATGCCCGTGCTGCTCGCCGGCGGCGGGTTCCGTCACGCCGGGCTGCTCGCCTTCGACCGCGAGCGGAACCACCCGCTGCCGCAGCTGTTCGTCAGCATGCTGCAACGCCTGGGCATCGAGACGGACCGCTTCGCCAGCGGCTCGGGGACGATCCCCGGACTGGACTTCGCCTGACGGCGTCAGAGCCGCGGAACCTCGATGACGCGGGGCTGCGGGTCGATCGGCAGCTGGATGTCGCCACCGTCGTTCGCCGCTCCGGGAATCCGCAGGAACTCGTACCGTTGCTTCACGGCTCCGGTGGCCGGGTCGCGAACGGGCTTCGGGGCGAAGAAGCGAACCAACTTGGGGATGCGGGGGTCGTTCGGCGAGTCGAACGCCCCGACCGTGACGATCGAGCGGTACCGTTCGTGCAGCACGTACGCCTCGGTTCCACGCTTGCGCATGTACTCCGTCATCTGCCACGCACTGGCGGCCGCCGTGTCGAGCGACGTGCTGGCCTCGCTGGTCAGCAACCTCGGATCGAACTTCTGGTTGAAGGCGACGGTGTTCGAGTTGCCGTGGAAGGAGGCGACGAGCACCGTGTACTTCCCCTTGTTCTTCAGCAGGCAGAACTTCGTCCCGGAGTTCAGACGCAGGAGCAGCGGGTCACGTTCACCCGCCATGCGGCGGGCCTCCTCGGGCGTGATCGTCGGGTTCATCGTGAGGAACGCTCCCGCGAGCGGGTCCGGTTGGCCGGGCGTCGGGCGGAAGACGGCCCCCGTGGCGGAGTGCGTCGTGAAGCCGTCGTTCCCCCCGCCGGTGAGGAAGCCGGGCCGGAACCGCTTCACGAGGGCGAGCGTCTTCTGCGCCGTCTCGTCCTTGGAGGAGCGGTAGTTTCCCGCCAGCACGGCGATGTTCCGCTTCTTCGCCTCGTAGGCCCGCTGCCGGACCCGGGCCGGGCCGCCCTCGTAGTCGACGGTGGGGGAGCGGGCGATCGTCGTGACGCGGTCGTACTCGGCGTCCTGCACGTAGACGTAGGCCGGGATGCCGTAGTGCCGGAGTTCGTAGACCAGTTCGTCGGCCGCCTCCATGGCCGACTTCCCCGGCCGCTTGGACTCGTTCCGCACGCGGCGAGCGCGGCCGTCGCGGACCTCGATCCGGTCGTCCGGGATGTCCGAGAAGCTGGCGACCAGGATCATCCAAGGGCCGTGCCGCTTGGTCAGCGTGTACCGTTTGCCGCGAATCGCCTCGATGCGACCCGCCTCGGTGACGGCCGTGGTCGCCAACAGGACCACGAGGAACGGAACGGCGAAGTACGGGGCGCAGCGGTGGAGACGCGGCACGTCGACCTCCATGTCGAACGGCGAGCCGTTGCGGGCGTTCGGTTGAGAGTGGAGAACCCGGCGACGGAGAATCCGGCCGAGAGGTGATTGGGAGAGAGAGGCTTCGAGAGGGGCGGGACGCTATCAGAATCCGGCAGGCAGGTCCAGAGGCCAATCCTCGCCGACCGCATCCCGTTGAATCCGCGTGAGTTCGGCGATCCCGGCCTCGGCGAGCGAGAGCTGCCCGTCGAGCTGGGACCGGTCGAACGGCTCTCCCTCGGCGGTTCCCTGCACCTCGATGAACTTGCCGCTCCCGGTCGTGACGACGTTCATGTCGACCTCGGCGCGGCTGT
>JANQQW010000160.1 GCA_028284885.1 Planctomycetaceae bacterium | reverse complement strand
ACACGCCCCGCCGGCAGCGATGCGGATCTTCTGCGACGCCTGCTTCGCCCGTGTCAGGTCGCAGTCGGCGACGTAGGCGACGTCCACGTTCGACTGCTTCTGGAACTCGGTCGCGAGCGTCGTCCCGCGACCGCCCATGCCCATCACGCCGACGACGACCTTCTCGCTCGCCTCGGTGGCAGCGGCCGTCCGGGTTCCCAGCGACCAGGCGAGCCCGGCCGCGGCCGACGTTCCCAACATGCTCCTGCGATCGATTCCGGCGGTCATCGTGCGACTCCTGGCGGTGGTGTGGGGCGACCCGCACTCGACGGATCGGAAGTCCCCCACACGTTACCGCAGGAGTGCCCGGGAGCGAAGCCGACGAACGACTTCCCGAGAGGCCCTCCCCTCAGAAGCCGGCCGCGACGGCGGTCGCCCGCTCCGTCGCCGCGGCCTTCACCGCGGCGACGTCGTCCGGGGCTCCGATCGTCGGCTCGACGAGCACGTGTTCGACCTTCTCGAAGCCGATGAACCCGAGCCACAGGTCGAGGTACGCCTTCTGCAGGTCGAGCGCGGCCGTCTGCTCGTCGCCGTAGCTGCCGCCGCGGGCGAGCACGAGGGCGATCGGCTTGCCGGTGACCAGGCCCGTGTAGCCGGTCTCCGGGTCGAAGCTGAACGAGAGCCCCGGCTGCGTGACGACATCGACGAAGTGCTTCAGCTTGTACGGAATGCCGAAGTTCCACATGGGCGAACTGAGCACGTATTTGTCGGCCGAGGCGAACCGCTCGAAGGCCGACTCGACCGCCTGCCACGCGGCCGCCTGCTCCGGCGTGTGCTCCTGACCGTGCATGATGGCGTACTTGCCGTTCAGCGTGTCGCCGTCGAACTCCGGCAACGGCTCGGCCCACAGGTCCCACGTCTCCACCTCGTCGTCCGGGTGGGCCTCGCGGTAGGCGTCCAGGAAGGCGTTCGCGACGGCGATCGAGGCGGAACGCTCCTTCCGCGGCGAGGCTTCAACGTGCAGCAGTTTGGCCATGACTCGACTCCTTGAAACGGGGGAACGTGTTCGGAACTCAGGCGGGCGACGACGCACTCCGGCGTTCGTCGAGACTCCAGGGACCCGGGCCGTTGGCAGCGAGGAACAGCATCGCCCCCATCAGCGACAGGTTCTTCATGAACGCGATCATCTCGATCTGCTGGACCGGCATCTGCACCGCGTCGTTCGTGCTCAACACCCACCTCGCCTCGGGCGACCAGGTCCAGAAGTCGTGGAAGAAGTAGGTGGCGAGCAAGAGGAACACCAGCAGGAGAACGGCACCGATGCGGGCCTGGTAGCCGACGACGATCGACAGGCTCCCGGCGACGAGGAACAGGATCGCCCCGGCGAGCATCACCTGTGGCAGCGGGACGCCTTGCCCGGCCATCACCTCGGCGACGCCGGCGAAGTTCGGGATCTTGTTCCCCACGGCGCTCATCAGGAAGATCAGAACGATCATCACGCGGCCGGCGAGTGTGACGGGGCCTTGGAGGGTGTTGGGCATGGTGGTCTCCAGAGTGGTCGGTGGGAAGGTCAGGCGAGGTCGAACAGCAGGACGTCGGCCGTCTGGCGACCCGTCACGTGCAACGCGCCGGGGCGGCTGGTGGCGACGGCGTCTCCGGCGGCGAGGCGTGTCCCGTTGACGACGACCTCCCCCGTCGCGACGTGCAACCACGCGTGGCGGCCCCGCTCCACGACGGACTCCAGCGACTTCCCCGGCTCGAGCAGCGTGCTCGAGAGGCGGACGTCCTGGTGGATGGTGACGAGCCCCTGCCCCTTCTCCGGAGCCGCGATCGTCCGCCAACGGTTCCGCTTGTCGTCCGCGGAAACGGCCTTCTGCTGGTATCGCGGCTGCAGCCGACGCATTGCCGGTTTGATCCACACTTGCAGGAAGTGGTTCGACTCGCCCTTCGACGGGTTGAACTCGCTGTGCGTGATGCCGGTGCCGGCCGTCATCATCTGCACGTCCCCCGGCTTCACGACCGAGCCCCGCCCGGTGCTGTCCCGGTGCTGCAGCGACCCCGCGAGCACGTACGAGAGAATCTCCATGTCGCGGTGCGGGTGCGTCGGGAACCCGCGGCCGGGGGCGATGCGGTCGTCGTTGATCACCCGCAGCGACCGGAAGCCGACGTGTCGTTGGTCGTAGTACCGACCGAACGAGAACGTGTGATAGCTGTCGAGCCAGCCGAGGTCGGTGTGGCCTCGATCGGCGGCCTGCCGGACAAGCAGCCGGGGATCGTTCGGTTCGTCGGCGGCGACGAGGAACGGGCGGGCGGAGACATGGATCAGTCCGGCGGCGGTCAGCCGGAGGAAGCGGCGGCGGTCGGTGTTCATCGTGAACTCCTTTCGGAGGGGGACTCGAAACGAGGGGTCAGGCGAGGTCGAACAGCAGCACCTCGGCATCGGACGTCGCCCGAAGCTCGAGCGACGTGGTCTCACTGATCGCGGCACCGTCGCTCGTCGCCAGGTCGATCCCGTTCAACGAGACCGAGCCGCGGAGCACCTGCAGCCACGCGTGGCGGGAGTCAGCCAACGGATGGGTGACGGCCACGCCTTCCTCGAGCGTGCCGAGGTGAATGCTGGCGTCCTGGTGAATCCGCAGCGGCTCGGCACCGTCGGTGCTCTCGGTGTGAGCCGGGTGCGAGGGGTGGGCGGCGACGAGTTGCAACCGGTTGTGCCGTCCCTCCTCGGGGAACCGCTTCTGCTCGTAGCTCGGCTCGATGCTCCGCTCCTCGGGGAGCAGCCAAATCTGGTAGAGGTGAACCGGCTCGTCGTGCGACGGGTTGAACTCGCTGTGCATCACGCCGGTGCCGGCGGACATCCGCTGGAACTCGCCGGGGGTCAGCACCTCGCCGTTCCCCATGTTGTCGCGGTGCTCGAGTCGGCCCTCGAGGACGTAGGTGACGATCTCCATGTCCTTGTGGCCGTGCATGCCGAACCCCTTGCCGGGTTGGACGACGTCCTCGTTCATCACGCGGAGCGAGCGGAACCCCATGTGATCGCGGTCGTGGTAGTTGGCGAAGGAGAAGGAGTGTCGGGCGAAGAGCCAGCCGTGGTCGGCACGGCCTCGATCGGCGGACTTGCGGACGTTGACCACGGCGTTCTCCGTATTTGGTGTCGCGTGGATTGTTGACATGTCGCCTATCCGTGCAAATAGAGAAGGTGGCAGATGTCAGGAGGCACGGGCCATCGTCTCGTCGAGGGACGCCCGGGCCTTCTCCAGGAGTTGGTTCAGCGTGCGGAGCTCCGTCTTCGTGAGATGTCCGACGAGCTCGCGGTGCAGTTCGAGCACCGGTTCGGCCATCGTCTCGAGCAGCGCCTCGGCGGCCGGGGTCAGCTCGACGAGAACGACACGACGGTCCTCCTCGCTTCGCTCCCGACGGACGAGTCCCGCCTTCAGGAGCCGGTCGATCAGCCCCGTGATCGCCGGCACGACCTGAATGGTGCGACGGGCGATCTCGAGACTCGGCAGGGGTCGCCCCTCTCCCTGCAGGATGCGAAGGACGTTGTACTGGGAGGCGGTCAGGCCGTACTCGCGGAACAGCTTGCCGAACCGGTTGTCGAACGCGTCGCCGGTCCGCCAGACGTTCAGCATCGTCTCCTGTTCCAGCGAGTCGAACGGCTTTCGCTTGGCGATCTCTCGTTGCAGTCGGCTCTCGGCCATTCGACTTTCCTCCTTCGCCTTTTACTTTACATGTCGTTTATCGTCGCGTCAACAGGATTTCTTGAGCCACTCTCGAAATCGCTGTCGGGGCCTCCACGTCGTTGACGCCGCCGAACGTCGACGCGGCCCCCGTCACGGCAGCGAGGCCCGTTCACTCGGGGGCCACAGCTCGCGCGAACGCGCAGGGCCGGCACGGAGTCTGGCCCCGACAGAATCGACGCGGATCGGAACGGTCCGGCGTTCGTGCCCTACTCGCTGGCCGCGGACTTCGCCCACTCCCGGTGCAGCGACTCCATCGCGCGAACACGGTCCGCGTGGGCGGCGGCCAGGTTCTTCCGCTCGCCGGGGTCGTCGGCGAGGTTCACGAGGAATCGCTTGTCGCTCTTGCCGAGCGGGGCGACGTTCGCCGTGTCACGCGGGTTGCCGACCAGCTTCCAGTCGCCTTGCCGCACGGCCCACTGATTGCCGGTCTGCCAGTGGAAGACCTCGTGCGGCGTTGGGGCGGTGGCCGACTTCAGCACGGGGACGAGGCTGTGCCCGTCGCGTCGCCGGTCCGGCAGCTTGGCCCCGGTCAGCTCGGCGATCGTGGGGTACCAGTCGCAGGCGGTCGCCATCTGGTCGCGGACCTCGCCGGCGGGAATCCTCTTCGGCCAGCGGATCATGGCCGGCACGCGGATGCCCCCCTCGAACAGGCTGAACTTCGCCCCGCGGTACGGCCCCGCGTTGCCGCCGCCGCCGAACGTCCGCGGCTCGCAGCTGTGTCCGTGGTCGGACTGGAAGACCACGATCGTGTTCTCGGCCAGCCCCTCGTCGTCGAGCGTCTTCAGCAGTTCGCCGATCTTCTCGTCCATCGTGGAGACGAAGGCGGCGTACATCCGCCGCGGGGCCGGCAGGTGGGCGTACTTCTCCCGCCACGCGTCCGTCGCCTGCAGCGGGTAGTGCGGGACGTTGACGGCCCAGTACAGGAAGAACGGCCGCTCGCGGTTCGCGCGGACGAACCTGCGGGCCTCCTCGACCATCAGGTCCGGGAAGAACTCGCCGTCGCGCCAGACCTCCTTGCCGTTCCTCCAGAGGTCGTGCCGGTTCGGCCCGTTCCAGTAGAAGAAGTGGGACCAGTTGTCGATGCAGCCCCCCATGTGCCCGAACGACGAGTCGAAGCCCTGGCCGCGGGGCATGGTCTCCGGCGTGTAGCCCAGGTGCCACTTGCCGACGTGCCCGGTCGCGTAGCCGTGGGCCTTCAACGTCTCGGCAATGGTCACCTGCTCGGCCGGCATGCCGGGCTTTCCCTTCTCCGAGGAGACGTTGCCCGGCACCCCGGCCCGCTGCGGCACGCGGCCGGTCAGCATGGCGGCCCGCGACGGCGAGCAGACCGGGGCCGCCGCGTAGAACTGCGTGAACCGAACCCCCTCGGCCGCCAGCCGGTCCATGTGCGGCGTGACCAGGTCCTTCGCCCCGTAGCAGTTCACGTCGATGCTGCCCTGGTCGTCGGTGTAGACGATCACGACGTTCGGCGGCCGGTCGGCCGCGTGCGAAACGGAGGCGAGGACGACGAGACACGATGCGAACAAGCGCGGCTTCGACACGGTCACGAGAGAGTCCTACGAAGGGCGAGACACGCCCATGGTCGGGGACCACCCTGCCGACTGGCAACCGTGAAGGTCAGGCCGACTCGACGGAGACACCACGGTCCTCGACCACCTGCAGGAACACGGACAGGTTCGGGAACTTGGGAACGGCGCAGCGAACCGCCGACCAGGGCGATGTTTGCGTTGGACTCTGCGAAGTAGCCTTGGGAAGAGGTCCTCGGAATCCCGTGCAACGGCTGCTCACCACCTTGCTGCCCCTGACGCAAACGAGGGCTGGCAATGGCTCTTCGTCGTTGGAGCCCACTTGAACATTTGCGAACACGCGGTAACATGCCGATCTCCCTGCAGTCAAGACAATTCTCTGTCAACTCCGAACTCATGCGAGGTTGTCGGCCGTGGAGCACAATGTATTTATTGCGTGGTCCACGGATCGAATGCTGAAGCTCGCCGAGGTCACTCGAGACTGGCTCAGCGATGCGCTGCAGTCCGCCAAACCGTTCGTCTCATCCGAGATCACTCCCGGAAAGAACTGGCGGAAGCGGCTGGAATCAAAACTCAAAGAGTGCAGTTTCTTTGTTGCCTGCATGAGCGTCGAGTCCTGCACGTCACCTTGGCCGTTCTTCGAGGCTGGCGTCTTCTTGGGCAACGACGCAGAACGCAACTTGAGTGCCATCTACGTCCCCAGCGAGAACGATGACCCAACCAAGCCAACTGAAGTCCTCGAGAGACTTCGGTTCTCCCCATTCGGAACATACCAACTGGTCCCGTGTACGGAAGGTGGGTACAAGAAGCTGTTGAGGGCGATTGCGTTCTCGCTCGACTCCAGTGTAGACGGCCGTCGGATTGACGCATCGTTCGACAGGAGTTGGCCGTCAGTTCGACGGCGTCTTGCCGAAGAAGTCGGAATCGCCTTTCGCGACCGACCCGGAAAGCCGGCGAGTGTAGACGATGGTTCGACGGCGGACGCAGAACTCCCCCAAGAAGCGCGGTCGTTGCTCTATGCGGCCGCCGAAGCGACGCGCGCGGAAAAGGACGGTACGATCGTCCTGATCGATCATCCCGAGCAACCTCGCCTCGTCGTCGACGGGACTCAGCTCATCAAGAAGAGCGATCCTGACAAGCAGCGGTGGCAGCACGCCCTCGACATCCTTGTCGAACGCAACCTTGCGACAAGCAAGGGCGATGGAAAGGGGCACGTCTTCTACAGCCTGACCGATGCCGGCCGCGACATGCCCAACATACGTAGGGGGTGACTGCTACCTCGCAGGGGACACCTCCTCGGGCGGCTTAGGCAGAGACGGCTGCAGTTCGGCACAGACCTCTCCCTGCGCAGACGCGATCAGCGCGGAATACTCCTCGCCTGGCGGAGCGATCTCAGTGACTGTGGCACGCCGAAGGCGAGACACGTATGTGTCTCTGTCCACTCTCTGTCGTTCGCTTGACATCCTTTTCGATTCTCCGTCCGTGGGAGTCTGCCCCTTATCCTTGTTCATCGTCGGAATGGTCCTCGAACCCAAGACTCTCGACATCACCATCCATGGACGAATAGACCTGCTCCACAGCAAAGCTGAAGAACTCGGCAAGCATGCCGAGTGCGTTTCGGTTCGCTAGAGTGTTGCGCAGAACACCCCGTCCTCGTATGAAGTCGACCTTGAGGACACCATATGGCGTAAGAGGGTGCTGCTCGAAGTTCGCATACACGGGAGCCACGGCCAAGCCGACGATGCCGAACTCGTCGATCGACTTCCTAACGGACTTCAGCCACTTTGGAGGACGCGCTTCTCTAGCGGCGCTGTACCTACTGAAGTCCCCAGATTTCTTGTCCGGGACTAGCCCGCTAGCGGACCACGACTCCCACTCGACCTCTGCCTTCTCGATGGATGGCACGATGATGACCTTGCCGCGACGGCGCTTCGTTCCCGCGCCTGCCAAAGCCCGCCCCGCGTAACTCTTCTTTCGCCCAAGTCCGCGAAGCCGCTCCTTGAGATCATCAACGTAGACACCAAGGCGGTCGTACTCCTTTGCAAACTCCTTGACGTTTCTGTAGTAGCAGGTGAACCTGTCACCCTCCTCCAAGATCTTCAACGAGCAAAGCACTGGACCATCAGCCAAGGGTTCAAGCGCGTTCTCGACATGCTGGAGCAAGAAGTCGAAGGATCGCACTACTCGCTCGTCATCCGTGTACACCTTGTCGCACAGATCAACGAAAAATGCTCGCCAAGCCTGCTGCAGAGCACGGTAAGCACCGAGGAATCTGTGAAGAGAACTCGGCCTGAGACTGGGAAGAACCGGTGAGATGGTCGGATCGACATCGATGCCGTTGGTGACCTCGTGTGCTGTCAGCGGCACTCCGTCAGAGTCGATCCCCACGTCGCCTATCCACCGACAGGACAGGTTCGTGTCACTCTCGAGGTCTTGCCGAACGCGCCCAGAGACCACGATACAGCTGGTGGACAGCCCGTCACGGAGTTCCGCGGCAGTTCGCGCGACCCTGCCCTCGGCCACCTCTGTGCCGTTTACTCCGCCGGAATGCACGGCTGAGCGTAGCAGAACATCTGATGTCAAGTCCCAGTGGTCCGCGACATCGCGATGAAACGCGACAAGACAACGAACAGCATCGAGGTTGCAGTCAAACGTTGCCAAGCAGGCGTGCCCGTCCGCGCAGATGCACTCGCCTGAGGAGTCGGCGACCAGCTTACAGAAGCGGCTAGCCAACACCTCCAACGCCCGTTCACGCTGAACGCCAGCAAGTGCAGCCGTCAGACCCGCCAACGGGGCACCTGACGTCGAAACAACCGAGGCTAGCCTTTGCATTGCATCCGTGTCCTACCCGTATGGCCCGAGACTGGCAGGGACCACATGTATCCTGAGCGCCTCCAGATGCAAGCGAATTCTTGCGTAGCGGCGAATTCTACGAAACCTCACTCAGTTGACAAGGGGATACGGGCGAGCGTGGGGCGAAACCCAGTTGTTCACTTTTTCGCATGATCGCCCGGGTTGTCGGCACCTGCGAGTGTGCATGGGGGGGGGGGGGGGATCCCCTACCCATGCTGAATCGTGGTCGCGTGTCAAATCGTCGCCTTGCGGTACTTCACGCGGTGGGGGTTGCCGGCGTCTTCGCCGAGGCGTTCCTTGCGGTTGGCCTCGTAGAGTTCGTAGGTCCCCTCGAACCAGTAGACCTGGCTGTCGCCCTCGAAGGCGAGGATGTGGGTGGCGATGCGGTCGAGGAACCAGCGGTCGTGGCTGACGACGACGGCGCAGCCGCCGAAGTTGAGGAGCCCCTCCTCCAGGGCGCGGAGGGTGTCCACGTCGAGGTCGTTCGTCGGTTCGTCCAGCAGCAGCAGGTTGCCGCCGCTGCGGAGGAGCTTGGCGAGGTGGACGCGGTTCCGTTCACCGCCGGAGAGGTCGCCGACGAACTTCTGCTGGTCGCTCCCCTTGAAGTTGAAGCGGTTGACGTAGGCCCGCGAGTGCATCTTGCTGCCGCCGACGTCGAGGTGCTCGAGCCCGGCGGAGATCTCCTCGTAGATGGTCTTCTTGGGGTCGAGGGCGTCGCGGGACTGGTCGACGTAGGCGAGTTCGACGGTCTCGCCGATGCGGAGGCTGCCGGCGGTCGGCTCCTCCTGCCCGACGATCATCTTGAGGAGACTCGTCTTGCCGGCCCCGTTGGGCCCGATGATGCCGACGATGCCGCCGCGGGGGAGGTCGAAGTCGAGCCCCTCGAACAGGAGCTTGTCGCCGTACGCCTTGGTGAGCCCCTCGGCCCGGACGACGAGGTCGCCCAGCGGCGGGCCGGGGACGATCTGGATGTCGGCCGCTCCCTCGCGGGCGTCGTACTCCTGCTTGGAGAGTTCCTCGTACCGCTGCAGGCGGGCCTTGTTCTTGGTGGCCCGGGCCTTGGGGGACATGCGGACCCACTCCAGTTCCCGCTTGAGTTCCCGCTGCCGTCGGGACTCGGACCGCTCCTCCTGCTCGAGCCGCTTCCGCTTCTGCTCCAGCCACGCGGAGTAGTTCCCCTCGTACGGGTAGCCGTGGCCGCGGTCGAGTTCGAGGATCCAGCCGGCGACGTTGTCGAGGAAGTACCGGTCGTGCGTGATGGCGACGACGCAGCCGGGGAACTCGTGCAGGTACTGTTCGAGCCAGGCGACGGACTCGGCGTCGAGGTGGTTGGTCGGCTCGTCGAGGAGGAGCAGGTCGGGCTTCTGCAGCACGAGCCGGCAGAGGGCGACCCGTCGTTTCTCGCCGCCGGAGAGGTGTTCGATCTTCGCGTCGCCGGGGGGGAGCCGCATGGCGTCGGCGGCGACCTCGACGAGGCGGTCGAGGTCCCAGAGGTTGGCCGCGTCGATCTGGTCCTGGACCTTGGCCTGCTCCTCGAGCAGGGCCTCCATCTCGTCCGGTTCGAGCGGCTCGCAGAGCTTCTCGTTGATCTCGTTGAAGCGGTCGAGGACGGCACGGGACTCGCCGACGCCGTCCTGGACGGCCTCGTCGACCGTCTCGAACTGGTCGAGTCGGGGCTCCTGGGCGAAGTAGCCGATGCGGGTTCCCTTGGCGGGCTTGCAGGTGCCCATGAAGTCGGTGTCCTCGCCCGCCATGATGCGGAGGAGGGTCGACTTGCCGGCCCCGTTGTTCCCGAGGACGCCGATCTTCGCGTCCGGGAAGAAGGCGAGCCAGACTTTGGAGAGGACCTCGGTCTCGTCGTAGATCCGAGTGAGGTCCTCGATGGTCATGATGTACTGACGGCTCATGTCTCTTCGTCCGCTGTGGGTTTCGGGCCGCCGTCGTCGGCGAGCCGGGGTGTGTCGAGCAGGTTGTTCAGCAGGCCGAGGGTGACGGCGTATCCGCCGGGCCACTGCGACTTTCGCGGCCCCGCGACGTTCAGTCGTCGGCAGTGGTTGTCGTGAATCCAGTCCGGGAAGACGTTGCCGGGAACGGCCTCGCCGACCTGGAGTACGAGGCAGGGTCGTCGGAGTCGTCTGGCGAGGGCGACGGTGAGGGCGGTGCCCCCGGTGGGTGGTCCGTAGGTGACGACGAGTGTGCCGTCGGAGTCGCGGACGTTCCACTCCGTTCGCT
>JANQQW010000159.1 GCA_028284885.1 Planctomycetaceae bacterium | reverse complement strand
GGGCGACGTCGACGAGGCGTTGCCACTCGGTGAACCCCATCCGCTGCCGCGACCATCCGCGGTCACGCCACAGTTCCACGAAGGCCGCCCGCATCACGTGGTCCGACGCGTCTTGCAGCGTGGCGACGTCGAGTAGGACACGTTCCCCCTTGCCGTCGGTCGTCCCGTCGGCGGCCTCGACGAGCGATCGCTTCAGCAACTCCCGGGCGTTCTGCTGTACGAGCTCCGCCGCGTCACTCACCTGGGCGCTGAGCCGGTGGAGGGCGTCGCGGACGCTCGGGTTGTAGTCCCGTTCCAGCAACGGCAGCAGCTCGTGCCGGATGCGGTTGCGGGTGAACGCCTCCGACGAGTTCGACGGATCCGTCAGGAAGTGCTGGCCGAGGTCGGACAAGTACGCCTCGACGGCTTGGCGGGACACGTCGAGGAGCGGCCGAACCAGCTGGACCGACGGGCCGAGCGACCGCGTGCGGGGCATGCCGCGGAGTCCGTCGAGCCCGGTGCCTCGGACCACGTGGTGCAGAATCGTCTCTGCCTGGTCGTCCGCCGTGTGGGCGACGGCCACGAAGCGTGCCCCGACCTCCGCGGCCACACGTTCGAAGAACGCGTACCTCGCCCGCCGCCCCGCCTCTTCGAGCCCCACGCCCGAGTCCTCGGCGAGCGACGCCACGTCTTGGTGCTCCGCCGTTGCGGCGAGGCCGAGTGACCGGGCGAGGGCCGCCACCCAGTCGGCGTCGGTTCGCGACCCTGGCCGCAGCCCGTGGTCGAGATGGGCGACGTGAAGTTGAAGACTCCGTTCTCCGCGAGTCTCGTTCAGCCCGCAGAGCAGCGAGACGCTGTCCGCGCCGCCGGAGACGCCGACCACGATCCGGGAGTCGTCCGGGACGTCGCCGAGGCCCGTTCGGAGGGCGTCCAGAAACACGCGATTCACGGCCGTTCCACCTGAGATCGAGCAGAGTAAGCCCAGCGTTGACCGGCGCGAGCCCAACTGTAGTATAGGTTTACGCATCTCATCCGGACCAACCGGGCCGGGGCCGTCTGCCCTTCTCCAAGACGGTCCGGAAGCGATGCTGATCGTAATCCAACCGACAGAGCCACGAGGTTCGACGGCAGGTGGGTGACGGGGCGGTTTGCCGCCCCGGTGCGATCAGCAAGAAGTCCGTACGGTTCCGTTGGGACAACCAGGATGGTTGGCGATTCGAACACCGCTCTTCCGCTTCTCCTGCACTGGCTGGTGTGCGTGCTGCGTCGGTTCCTCGAAGGGGGCGTCGTCGTCGTTCGCATGCTGGTTCTGGGGGAGGAACGCGAGGTCGCGATCCTTCGGACGTCGGCCGCACGGCGACTGCGTCGCACGTGGGGCGTGGGTGACGGGCTCGACCCGCCGCTCGCCCTGAGGCCTTTGCCGGTGCGCACGCCGACTCGCTGCCAACACACGCTCGACACGCGTTAGCGCCCCCGGTTCACACTGCTTCTGCTGGCATCGCCACCCCGCCGGACGCGGGACGTTCCGCGTTGCGCCGTCCGCCGCGAGGTTCCGTCTTCGCCGAAGGGACGGACGCATGCCTGGAGTCGAGGTCATCGCCGGGGTGGTCGGGCTGTTGCTCGGGGCCGTCGCCGGTTTCGTGTTCGACCGCCTCCGCCAAGGGGCCGCCTACAAGAACCGCGACGAAATCGTCCAGCAGGCCGAACGCGAGGCCGAGCAGGTCAAGAAGGACCGCGAGATCGAGGCCAAGGAGGAACGGCTCGCCCGCCGAGAGGAGTTCGAGAAGCAGCTCGCCGCCGAACGCGAGGAGGTCCGCCAGGAGGAGAAGCGGCTCGACAAACGCGAGTCCCTCCTCAACGAGCAGCAGGAGGACATCCTCAAGAAGGAACGGATGCTCGAGACGCAGCAGAACAAGGTGGCCGAGCGACAGAAGGCGGTCGAGAAGAAGAACGCCGAACTCGACCGCGTGCTCTCCGAGGAACAGGACCGGCTCTACGAGATCTCCGGCCTCTCGAAGGACGAGGCGACCGACCGGCTGCTCGACCGGCTGCGGACCCAGCTCGCCAACGAGACCGGCTCCGCCATCCTGGAGCACCAACGCAAGCTGAAGGAGGAGTGCGACAAGCAGGCCCGAGAGATCATCGGCATGGCCCTGCAGCGGTACGCCGCCCAGCACACCTCCGAGTCGACCACCTCCTCCGTCGACCTGCCGAACGACGAGATGAAGGGCCGCATCATCGGCCGCGAGGGCCGGAACATCCGCGCCTTCGAGAAGTCGACCGGCGTCGACGTCATCGTGGACGACACGCCCGGCGTCGTCATCGTCTCGGCGTTCGACACCGTCCGCCGGCAGATCGCCCGCATCTCGCTGGAGAAGCTCATCCAGGACGGCCGCATCCACCCCAGCCGCATCGAGGAGGTGGTCGCCGAGACCCAGCAGGAGATGGACGACCGCATCCGCGACTACGGCCTCGAGGCCTGCCGCGAGGCGAACGTCGTCAACCTGCACGAACGGCTCGTCTACCTGATGGGCCGGCTGCAGTTCCGCACGAGCTACAGCCAGAACGTGCTCGGCCACTCCGTCGAGGTCGCCTACCTCACCGGCATGATCGCCGAGCAGTTCGGGATGGACGGCGAGCTCGCCCGCCGCTGCGGCTTCCTGCACGACATCGGCAAGGCGGCCGACCACGAGATGGAGGGGGGCCACCCGGCCGTGGGGGCCGAACTGCTCAAGCGGTTCGGCGAGGGGGAGGAGGTCGTGCACGCCGCGGCCGGCCACCACGACGACATCCGCGTCGACCACATCTACACGGTCTTCGTCGCCGCCGCGGACGCCGTCTCCGCCTCCCGCCCCGGCGCCCGCCGCGAGACGCTGGAGAAGTACGTCAAACGGCTGGAGGAACTGGAGACGCTCGCCTGCGGCTTCCCCGGCGTGGAACAGGCCTTCGCCGTCCAGGCCGGCCGCGAGATCCGCGTCGTGGTCGACTCCGGCCAGGTCAACGACCGCGAAGCCGCCACCATGTGCCGCGAAATGGCCCAGGCCATCGAACAAAGCCTGACCTACCCCGGCGAGATCAAGGTGACGGTGCTGCGCGAGAGCCGGGCCGTGGAGTTCGCGCGGTGAGCTACGCGCATGTTGAAGAACCCCAAGCAATGGCGTGAATGCCACGACGCCACTTGGTTGTTCGAAACCGCTCTACGCAAACTCCCAAGACGGGAGTGGCGCCGCTCAGCGCGCCTTGCGGCATGTGCGGTCTTCCGATCGTCGGTGTTGTCGAATGACCTTCACGATGTGCTCGTACAGGCAGTCGATGCTGCCGAAGACTTCGCCGACGGTCACGACGCCACCATCGCGTTCCATCACTATCGATCCGACTTCGTTCTGCCGGGAACGGATGGTCTGATCGAACAGGACGCACCCGTCCGGCAGATCATCGACCGACTTCGTTGTGCGAGTCGTGATCTCCTGGTGTCCTGTCAGGTAGTTGTGAGCATCACCATGGAGACCGAGGTCCAGCGACGGCACGGCGACTGGAGTCCCGGCATTGTCGATGCTTGGAAAGACACCCTCGACACATCGGCGGCTCGTTGTGCCGACGTCGTCCGAGATGTCTTGAGGTGTCCGTTCGCGCCGCGACACCCCCGACCGCCAATGGATGCGGACCTAGAGCGCTGGTCTCGTCGCATCTACAACGAAGGTCGGTTCGAGGAACTCCCCGTACTTGGCGATGCACTCGAGGAGGCCGGCTTCGACGACATTCGCATCATCCGCCACCTGCAGCAGTCTGGACCGCACTACCGAGGTTGCTGGGCACTGGATGCCTTGCTTCAGAACGAACCTTGAGTCGTGGAGGCCTGTCCTCGACGGAGTGCCGAAGGCAAGACGTCAACCCCAGCGGCCCGTAGCCCAATGCTCGAGACTCACGAAGACTGGATTGGGACACACCGCACCGACCTGCTGCTGCACACGGCTCAGAAACTGCTGCCGAAGAAAGAGTGGCGACGACGCTCCAGACTGCTTGCCTGTGCTCTCCTGCGGCGGTTCTTTGGGGAGACGCTTGAGGACTCGGAAGTGATGCTGTGCCTGCGAACGGCGAAGGAGTTCGCGGACAGTCACTGTACCTCCTCTCAACGGGACGCCGTGCGGTTGCGGCTCGCCCCCCCTCGACGATTGTGGCGGCACCTGGCGAGCGAAGACGCAGTACGAGCGGAACTGTGGCGGGCTGCGCTCTTGCTCGTCAGGCAGGGGGAGTCGACGGCTGCGTGCCAACAGCTGATGAGCCAGGCGATGTTCCGACAGAGAGATGCAGGCAGGGACGGCTGGGCCGACGCCATTGAGGTCATCCGGGACATCGTCCGTCCGCCGTTCGCTCCCCAGTGGGGGCCAGCCGACTCGCCTTCGATCTTGGCTTGGGCTCGTGCGATCTACGACGAACGGCGGTTCGACGAGTTGCCTGTCCTTGGAGATGCCGTAGAGGATTGGGGTGTGACGACCGACTTCTTCTTGACCAACTCCGCGGAGGTACCCAGCACTTTCGTGGATGTTGGGCATTGGATGCCGTCCTCGGAATGAACGACGGTCCGGCCAACTGACAGTTCACCCGTCCCCCAGGAACTCCTCGATCGAGGTTGCCTTCGGTTCCACGCGGGCGTCGCCGCAGACGGGGCATTCGGGGGTGGTGATCTTGACGCCGCAGGTGGGGCAGACGGTGCCGCGGGTGCGGCGGCTCATCAGGCGGTCGACGAGGGCCAGCCCCAGGCCGCAGCCGAGGAACGGGCACAGCCACGTCAGGAAGAACAGGTCTCCCGCCTCCGCGTCCACCGAGTTGAACACGGCGACGCCGCCGACGAGGCCGACCAGCGTCGTCGAGACGACGATCACCACGTCCAGCGTCTTCCACTCCTGCCCCGCACGCATGGTTGGCCCCTCGGGCATTCGTCAAATCTCGTTGACGAGGCCGTTGATCAGTCCGACGTAGAACGAGAAGACGCGGAACACGAAGAAGGCGACGAACAGGCCGACGAGGACGCGGACGCCCCAGCTGAACGTGGTCGCGAGGCCGGCGAGGCTGCGGCGGGCCGACTCCTCGAACTGCGGGAACAGCCGCTCCAGCGTCTCCGGCACGGTGCCGGTCGTCTCGCCGACGTGCACCATCTCGATGTACTCCTCCGGGAACAGCCCGGTGTCCGCGAGGGCGAGCGTGAGTTCCTCGCCGGCCCGCACGGCCGCCTGCACGTCCGGGATCCTCGCGACGAAGGCCCCGTTCCCCGTCGCCTTCAGGCTCGCCTCCAGGGACCGCTCGATCGGCATGCCGGTCTGCTGGGTGAGGAAGAAGCTCCACGAGAACCGGGCGATCGCGAAGCTCTGCATGCAGTGGCCGACGACCGGGACCTTCAGCAGCAACGAGTGCACGAGGGCCTTGCCGGCGAGCAGCCGGGTGAGCAGCTGGTAGCAGACGAAGAGGACCACGACCGACCCGAAGACGTAGGTCAGCCAGGTGACGGCACCGGTTGGTCCGAACAGTCCGAAGCCGAGGATGTCGAGCGGCCGGCCCTGGCTGTTCTGGGCGACCCAGCCGTTGACCACGATGAGGAAGGCGACGATGAAGATCGCGGCGACGAACTGGATCAGCGGGAAGGTGATCTGCCCGACGAAGGTCCGCCGCAGCTTCAGGTTGCTCTCGTAGTGGTTGCGGAGGTGCTCGAAGATCTCCGGCATCATGCCGGTCTGCTCGGCGACGTCGACGAGGTCGACCATGACGTTGGGGAAGACGCCGGGCTGGTCCCGCATGCCGTCGGCGACGGTCCCCCCCTCGTTGATCCCGTCGACGACGTGCTGGACGGCTAGGGCGCACCGCGGGTCGCTCGCCTTGCGGGCGGACTTGGCGAACGCCCGCCGCACGTCGACGCCCGCCCCGAGCAACTTCGAGAGCGAGTCGCAGAGAACGGCGAGCGACTTCCAACCGAGCTGCGGCGAGAACACGATTCGGTTCGGTGGTACGGGTTCCGGGAAGCGACTCGAGCAAGTCTAGCAGGAGGCCGCGAGACCAGCGCCGGGCAGCCGGTGCGAATTGCGACACGGGGCCGGAGTCGTCACAGTCTCGGCGGGCCTTCCACGAGTCAAGGAGCGTGTCTTGGAGACGGACTACAACGCCGACGGTGTGGCGGCCCAGTACCAGGAGGCGAAGCGGCAGCCCTGGCGGTCGCGGGTCGAGGGTTACTCGTTTCGGAAGCTGATCGGCGACGTGCGGGGCAAGCGGGTCGTCGACGTCGCGTGCGGCGAGGGGCACTTCACTCGTCAGTTGGCGGACGCCGGGGCGGAAGGCGTGGTGGGGGTCGATCTCTCGGAGCGGATGATCGACCTGGCCCGGACTCAGGAGGCCGCCGAGCCGCGGGGGATCGAGTACCGTGTCGAGGACGCCCGCGATCCCGGTTCGCCCGAGAAGTTCGACCTGGCCGTGGCCGCGTGGCTGCTCGTCTACGCGGAGGACCGGGACGATCTCGCTCGGATGTGCCGAGGCCTCGCCAGCCGGATCGCCCCGGGCGGACGGTTCGTCACCGTGCTGACCAACCCCGACCTCTACGCGTTCGAACCGGCTGCCGACTACTCGCAGTACGGGTTCACGATCACGCTCGAAGACGAGGTGGCCGAGGGGGCAAGAATCCTGTGGACCATCGAACTCTCGGGCCCGTCGTTGGACATCGAGAACCGGTACCTTCCGTTCGCCGCCTACGAGGAGGCCTTCACGGCCGCGGGGTTCGTCGACGTGAGGTTCCACGCGATGGAACTCGCCCCGTCGCCGGACGGCGAGGACGATCGCGAGTACTGGTCGACGATGCTCGACCAGCCGCCCGCGATCCTGCTGGACTGTGTGAAGGCCGGGTGACCGAACCGTTCCGTGGAGTCGTGCGTTGGACTTCTTGAAGCTGGAAGGCCGGACCGTGCTCGTGCTGGGGCTCGCGAACCGGAAGAGCGTGGCGGCCCACACGGGCCGGGTGCTCGCGGAGGCGGGGGCGAAGGTCGTGTACTCGGTGCACACCGAGGAGCGGCGGGAGTCGGTGCGGAAGGTGGCCGGCGACGCGCCGGTCCTCGTCTGCGACGTCGGCGAGCAGTCCTCGATCGACCGGTTGCCGGACGAGTTGGGTGAGCTGCTGGGGGACGAGAAGCTGCACGGGATCGTGCACTCGATCGCGTTCGCCGACTACTCGGCCGGCTGGCTCCCCTTCCACGAGACGCCGCGGGCCGCGTTCCTGCAGGCGATCGACGTGTCGTGCTTCTCGTTCGTCGCCGTCTCGAACGCGCTGCGGGACCTGCTCGACCCGGAGCACGGCAGCGTCGTCGCGACGTCGATCTCGACGACCCGCATGGCGGCCGAGAACTACGGGTACATGGCCCCTGTGAAGGCGGCCCTCGACTCGGCGGTCTGCTTCCTCGCGAAGTCGTTCTCGGAGTTCTCGCAGGTCCGCTTCAACGCCGTGCAGCCGGGGTTGTTGAAGACGCAGTCGTCGGCCGGCATCCCGGGCTACGTCGACAGCTATCTGTTCGCGGAGCAGGCGACGCTGCGGAAGCAAGCCGTCCGGACCGAGGAGGTGGCGAACACGATCGCCTTCCTGCTCAGCCCGCGGTCGTCGGGCGTGAACGCGCAGGGCATCGTGATCGACGCCGGCATGGGCGTGAACTACTTCGACCGTCGCCTCGTGCAGGGGGACGGCGAGTGAGGGTCACTTCGCGAGTACGGCGACGAGCGACAGGCCGGCCGGGACGCCGATGCGGTCCATCACGGCTCGTTCGGCCGCGGCGAGACGGAGCAGCGTGGCGTTCGTCAGCGAGGAGACCTCGGGGAACTCGGCCGGCTGCTTCTTCGGGAACATCCGCTGCCAGCCACGCACGGCGACGGCCGCCGGCAGCGTGAACGAGTTCCAGTGGCTGCACCAAGTGGCCCGCAGGCCAGCCAGCTCGGCCTGCTCGCGGAGCATTGGCCGCGTGTACCGCCGGTGGTGGCCGAGCCGTTCGTCCCACTCGCCGAACAACCACGGGTAGGCGGGGACGGTGACGATCGCGACGCCGTCGTCGGCGAGCGACGAGCGGACGTGTTCGAGCACCCGGACCGGGTCGGGAACGTGCTCGATCACGTCGAGCAGCACGACGGCGTTCACCGAACCGGCTTCGACCGGCCAGGGCTCGGCGAGGTCGTGGACGACGGCCGTCTCGATCCCGTGCCGGCGGGCGTACTCGGTCGATTCCTCGAAGAGGTCGAAGCCGTGGACGTCGTAGCCGAGGTCGCGGAAGTCGCGGAGGTTGCGGGACGAGCCGATGCCTCCTTCGACGAGAACGCCCGGTGGCGGGGCGTGCTGGAGCAACAGCTTGGTCACGAGCCGCCGCTTCGCGACGTGCCACCAGTAGGTGTCGTCGAGTTCGGCGAGGTTCTCGAGGTGGGCGACGTCCATCGTCGAAGTCCGCAGCGGTTGGGGCGGCCGTTACGAGAGATTACGTCGCGAAAAGGCAACGGGCCGCTTGCACGTCGGCACCGGCTGGACGGTCCGTTCCGGTCGGAGCGGTCCGCGCGGTCGTGCGGCCGGTCACTCTCCCTCGGGCGGGAGAATCCAGATCTCGCCGTGCCGGTCCGGTTGGTCGGCCCGGAAGGCGTGGTGACGGACGAGTTCGAGGATCGCGAGGAAGACGGCGACGATCGTGTGTCGTTCGTTCGTCCCCTCGAAGAACGAGGAGAACGTCGCCCGGCGGTGTTCGCGGACGTGGCTGCCGATGCGGTCGACGTAGACGTGGACCGGGATGACGTCGCGTTTCAAACGGCCTTCGGTGGAGACCTCCTTGGTCCGGACGATCCGGCCGAGCGCACTGACGAGGTCCCAGAGTTCGACGTCGCGGATGCGGTCGGCGGCGTGGTCCCGTTCGACCTGTGGCCGGTCGTCCTGCAGGCGGGGGAACCGGTCCCGCCACTCGGCGGCCCGCTCCTCCAGGGCGTCGGCGGCGTCCTTGAACTTCTTGTACTCCAGCAGCCGACGCACCAGTTGGTCGTGCGTGGCGTCGTCGGCCGGGTCGTCCTCGTCCGCGGCCTGCTCCTCCTCGTCGCCACTCGGCAGGACGAGCCGACTCTTCATCTCGGTCAGCGTGGCCGCCGTCACAACGAACTCACCGACGAACTCGAGATCCAGGAACTCGAGCACCTCGAGGATCTCGACGAACTGCGACGTGACGCGGGCGAGCGGAATCTCGGTCACGTCGACCTCGTGGTGCCGCACGAGGTACAGCAGCAGGTCGAGCGGGCCCGTGAACAGGTCGCCCAGGTCGAAGCGGTGGTCGGCGAGGGTTTGGGGCACTCGAGCATCCGTCCGTGGAGGTCGCCGGGATGTTACCCGCCAGCGGTCGCGCGGCCCAAGGGCGATTCGCCGAGGTCGGTTCGGCCCGCGCGGTTCGGCCGTTGTCTCTTGACTCGCCACTCTCGACCAACCGAGCATGTCCGCTCGTCCCGCGGGCCCGCGTTCCCGGTCCACGGGGTGTGACGTCCGCCTCGAACGAGGGATCCCGTGAACTGGCCGCTGCTGAGCCGCATGCTCGGGTCGTTGGGCATGCTGGTGGGGGGCTCGATGGTGCTCGCTCTGCCGTGGGCCTTCCCGGCCTTCGGCGAAACGGAGACGTTCGAGCTGCGCGGGTTCCTGGGGTTGCTCGGGGCGATCGTCTGCAGCGTGGGCCTCGGCGGCCTGCTGTACTTCTTGGGGCGGAAGGAGACCGGGTCGATTCTCCGGAAAGAGGCGCTCGCGATCGTCGGACTGGGCTGGCTTCTCTCGGGCGTGCTCGGGGCGCTGCCGTTCCTGTTCTCCGGTACGCAGCGGGCCCCGGACGTGCCGATGAACGTCGCCGACGCCCTGTTCGAGTCGGTCTCCGGCTTCACGACGACCGGGGCCTCGGTGCTGACGGAGTTGGAGAAGCCGGAACTCGTCCCGCGGTGCATCCTGTTCTGGCGGTGCTTCACGCACTGGCTGGGCGGGATGGGGATCATCGTGCTGTTCGTGGCGATCCTCGGGCAGTTGGGGGCCGGCGGGAAGGCCCTCGTCCGCCGGGAGGTGCCCGGGCCGATCAACGAGTCCGTCCGGCCACGCGTCCGCGAGACGGCACTCCTGATGTGGACGATCTACGTCGGCATCAGCGGGCTGTTGGCCGTCCTGTACATGCTCCAGCGAATGTCGCCGTACGACGCCCTCTGCCACACGTTCGGCACCATGGCGACCGGCGGGTTCAGCACGCGGAACGCGAGCATCGGGGCGTTCAGCGACACCCCACTGGTCGAGGCAACGACCATCCTGTTCATGCTGGTCGCCGGCACGAACTTCACGCTCTACTACCTCTGCCTTCGCGGGACGGACACCAGCGGCCCGTGGTACACCCGCTTCGCACCGCTGTTCCGCGACCCGGAGTACCGCGTCTACCTCGGTGTCGTCGCCGTCGTGACGCTGCTGCTGACCGTCAACCTCACCTGGTTGGGGCAGTACGCCGAGGAGGCCTCGACTCCGCTGGGGGCGTTCGGCCTCTCGCTGCGGCACGCGTTGTTCGTCACGGTCTCGGTGATGACGACGACCGGCTTCGGCACGGTGGACTTCACCGAGTGGTCGGAGTTCGCCAAGGGCGTGCTGCTCGCGCTGATGTTCGTCGGCGGATGCTCCGGATCGACGGGGGGCGGCGTGAAGGTGATCCGCTTCATCCTCTTCTTCCGCGTCGTCCGGCTGGAGATCGAGCGGGCCTACCGGCCGAACGTCGTCCGCCGGATGCGCGTGTTCGGGCTGCCGGTCGACGACGGGCTGCGGCACGACGTGGTCGTCTACTTCGCCATCGTGCTGTTCCTGCTCGTCGCCGGCTGGCTGACACTGGCCGCCATCGAACCGGACAGCGCCTGGCTGGGCAGCGGCGACACCCCGCCGACGGTGGCGGAGAAGCTGCTCGACAGCGCGAGCGCGGTCGCCTCGTGCCTGAACAACATCGGTCCCGGGCTCGGGGTGCTCGGCCCGCACGACAACTACGCGGGCTTCTCGCCGCAGGGCAAGCTGCTGCTGACCCTGCTGATGCTGCTCGGACGGCTCGAACTGTTCGCGATCCTCGTGCTGTTCGTGCCGTCGTTCTGGCGAGTGCAGTAGGGGCGACTCGGCGTCCCGTGAGGTCTCGTTCGCCGCGGCAGACTCTCGAGTACCGTCGATGCCCTCGTCAGCGTTCCGACAGCGACAACGAGCAGGCCGACGCCACCCTGGCTTCCCCAACCGTCCGGCCCGCTTCTTGACACCCCAATCGGCCGGTCGGAGAATCGAGTCTTCACTTCGCTCGCGAATTCCCAGTCCTACGACGAACGACGACGCGGCGGGCCAGCGGACGACACGGCTGGTTCCGAGGTCGTCGCTCGCGCGGACGACGGGCCGAGCGTGGTGACCGAAACTCGAGCGGACGGCAACACAGCGGAGACTCGACATGGCCGCGGACTGGCTGCAGCAACTCGTGGACGACGGAATCGTCGGTCCGGACCAGCTCAGCGAGGCGGGTGACCTCGCCGCGAGCATGGGCATCACGCCCGAGGACGCCCTCGTCAAGCAGGGCTACACCACCGCGGACGTCGTCGCCAAGTACAAGGCGAAGCAGTTCGGCTACGAGTTCGTCGATCTCGAGGGGGCCGAGATCTCCGGGACGGTCATCGAACTCGTGCCGGAGTCGGTCGCCCGCGAGAACAACGTGATGCCGCTGAACCTCGACGGGGACCGGCTCGTCGTCGCGGTGGTCGACCCGATGGACTACGCGGTTCTCGACAAGCTGCGGTTCATCCTCAACCGCGACGTGCAGGTCGTGATGTCGCCGAAGGAGTCGATCCTCGCCGCCATCAACCGGCACTACGGGCAGAGCGAGACTGAGTCGGTCGACTCCATGCTGCAGGAGTTCACCGAGACGGCGATCGACTTCACCGAGACCGAGGCCGGCGCGGACGTCACCGAGGAGGACGAGAACGCCCCGATCGTGCGGCTGGTCAACCTGATCCTCAGCGAAGCGGTCAAGATGCGGGCCAGCGACGTCCACATCGAGCCGTTCGAGGACCGGATTCGGGTCCGGTACCGCATCGACGGCGTGCTCATCGAGCGGGACAGCCCGCCCCGGCGGCTGCTGGGCTCCATGGTCTCGCGTGTGAAGATCATGGCCAGCATGGACATCGCCGAGAAGCGGCGCTGCCAGGACGGCCGCATCAAGTCGCGGATCGCCGGCAAGGAACTGGACTTCCGGGTCAGCATCCTGCCGACGAACCACGGTCAGGCGATCGTCCTGCGGATTCTGGACCGGGACAACATCAAGATCGGCATCCGGAACCTCGGGTTCAGCGAGGAGAACTATCGGACGTTCCAGAACATCATCCGCCGGCCGAACGGCATCTTCTTGGTGACAGGTCCAACGGGTTCAGGGAAAACCACCACGCTCTACAGTGCGCTCGGCGAGCTGAACCGGCCGGACCGGAAGATCATCACCGCAGAGGATCCGGTCGAGTACCTGCTGCCGGGCATCAACCAGTGCGAGGTCCGGCACAGCATCGGGTTGAACTTCGCGAGGATCATTCGGGCGATGTTGCGGCAAGCCCCGAACGTGATCCTCGTCGGCGAGATTCGGGATCTCGAGACCGCTGAGATGGCAATTCAGGCCTCACTTACCGGACACTTGGTTTTCAGTACCCTGCACACGAACGATGCGCCCGGTTCGGTGACACGTTTGGTCGACATGGGCGTGCAGCCATTCCTCGTCGCGTCGAGCGTGATGGCCGTTCTCGCCCAGCGTTTGGTCCGCGTGGTCTGCGAGAAGTGCAAGGATCCGCACCAGCCGGAGCCGAGCGAGATCGAGTTCTTCGAGTTGACGGCCGACCAGTTGGAGTCGGCGACGTTCGTTCGTGGAAAGGGGTGTAACGCCTGCGCCCACACGGGGTACAAGGGGCGCAAGGCTGTGTTCGAACTGATGACGATGAACTCCAGCCTGCGGGACATGGCCTTCCGCAGTGAGCCGACCCAGGCGATCCGCCGTCAGGCACAGCTCTTCGGGATGAAGTCGCTCGACATGGATGCACTCGACAAGGCGATCAAAGGGATCACATCGCTGGCCGAGGTCTACAAGCTGAAGAAGGGTGGCCACTGACCACCCCCATCGGGGCGATTACACCGCTTCGAGGTGCGTCCCCGCTTCCCGGCCTGAAGTCGACGTTCGCGTGGTGCAGCAGCCGGCACACGCGGACCGCGACACCTGCAATGCTCCCCAGAACCGGGGCGACGGAACGCCGCGTGCCGCGTTCGGCTTTTCGCCAAGTTGTTGAGCGAGACCCTCGATGCCGTGACAATCACGGCGTTGGGCAGACGAGCCCATCCCTGTCTGCGGGCCACGACGTTTCAGTGCCGGTTCCGGCGCGTTTGTCGTTTTCCTCGATGAGCGAAGACTCCGTGGCTCCCACTCCGTCCATCGTGTGCGATCAGCCCGAGAACGCGGGCGACCACCGACCGACGGACGCCGTGCGTCTCCACGGCAACAGCCTCGAAATCGCCCCCGGAGTCTTGCGGACCACCGACGTCGAAGTGCAGCATGTCTGCCGGTTCGGGTCGTTCGACCGGTCCGGCGAACAGCGGCCAACAGGGACTCCCATCGATGCCCAGCATTCAGATCGACAAGCTTCTCGAGACGGTCGTCAAGGAGAAAGTGAGCGACCTGCACATCACCGTCGGCCAGCCCCCCGTGGTCCGGCTCGGCGGGCACATGGTGCGACTCGAGACGAAGACGCTGGAACCCGAGGACACCGTGGGGCTCATGAAGAGCATCACGCCGGAGCGGAACCAGCAGGAACTGCAGGAGATGGGGGGGACGGACTTCGCCTTCGCGTTCGGCGACAAGGCCCGGTTCCGCGTCGCCGTCTTCAAGCAGCGGGGCTACGTCGGCATGGTGCTGCGGCGGGTGCCGAGCGAGTTCCTGCCTCCCGAGGTGCTGGGGCTGCCGCCGGTCTGCCTGGAGCTGATTCGTCGTCCGCGGGGGTTGTTCCTCGTCACGGGGCCGACGGGGTCGGGCAAGACGACCAGCCTCGCCAGCATGATCAACTACCTGAACCACGAGATCAAAGACCACATCATCACGCTCGAGGACCCCATCGAGTACTACCACGAGCACATCGGCTGCACGATCAACCAACGCGAGATCGGGGTCGACGTGCCGGACTTCGCGGAGGCGCTCCGCCGTGCCCTGCGGATGGACCCGGACATCATCCTCGTGGGCGAGATGCGGGACCTCGAGACGATCGAGTCGGCGATCACCGCGGCAGAGACCGGGCACATCGTGTTCGGCACGCTGCACACGACGAGTGCCCAGGGCACGGTCGACCGGATCATCGACGTCTTCCCCACCACGCAGCAGGCCCAGATTCGGACGCAGCTCGCCGAGGCGATCATCGGCGTGCTGTCCCAGGCGCTGCTGCCGCGGAAGCCGAAGGGGCTCGTCGCGGCGTACGAGATGCTCGTCGTCACGCCGGCCATCTCGAACCTCATCCGCGAGGGCAAGACCTTCCGCATCACCTCGTCCATCCAGACGGGGAAGAAGTACGGCATGCAGCTGCTCGACGAGGCGCTGTTCAACCTGTGGCGGGACGGCCTGTGCGAGGAGAAGGACGTCATCGGCAAGTCGAACAACCCGGGCGAGGTCAAGCTGCGGATCGAGCGTGCCAAGAAGGGCATGCTGGAGGACGAGGAGGACGAGGACTTCGACGACTGACGGACGAGCGGTCAGCGGTCAGCCATCAGCTGTCAGCCGGCCGGTGCAACCCGAACGAGTCCTGCTGATCGCTGAAGCTGACCGCCGAGAGCTCACTCCAATGGCCCAACGACGACTCGGACAAATCCTCGTGGACCTCGGCTACCTGACCGAGGACCAGTTGTGGGACGTTCTCGAGGAGCAGAAGCAGAGTCCCGGCGAGGTGATCGGGCAGGTGGCGGTCCGGATGGGGCTCGTCACCGACGCCCAGGTGACCGAGGCGCTCGCCGAGCAGTGGGGCATGCCGGTCGTCAACCTCGCCGAGACGAACGTCCCGCCGAAGGTGCTGCAGCTCGTCCCGCAGACGATGGCCGAGATCTACAAGATCATGCCCATCAGTCTGAAGAACGACGTGCTGACGGTGGCGATGGCGGACCCGCAGAACGTCGGGGCGCTGGACGACCTGCGGAACTTCCTGGGGGTCGAGGTCCGGGGTGCGGTCTCCAACCAGTACGACGTGGAGCAGGCGATCAGCCGGTTCTACGCCGAGAAGGAGGACAGCATCGAGGACGTGATCGCGGACATGGAGGACTCGCTGGGCGAGGACCGCCACGCGACCGAGGTGCACGACCTCTCCAACCCCGAGGAGATCGCGAACGCCGCCCCGATCCGCAAGCTGCTGAACATGGTGCTGCTGCTCGCCATCAAGGACCAGGCGAGCGACATCCACTTCGAGCCGTTCGAGGACGAGTTCAAGGTCCGCGTGAAGGCGGACGGCGTGCTGTACGAGATGGTCCCGCCGCCGCGGCACCTCGCCAACGCCATCGTCACCCGCATCAAGGTGATGGCCGAGCTCGACATCGCCGAGCGACGACTGCCGCAGGACGGCCGCATCGAACTCAACGTCGGCGGCAACCAGGTCGACCTCCGCGTCTCCATCCTGCCCACCATGTTCGGCGAGTCGGTCGTCATGCGGGTGCTGGACCGGACGGTCGTCCAGCTCGACCTCAACAAGATCGGGATGGACGCCGGCACGCTCACGCGGTTCCGCGACACGATCCGCAACCCCAACGGGATCTGTCTCGTCACCGGGCCGACCGGCAGCGGCAAGACGACCACGCTGTACTCCGCCCTCAACGAACTCAACGACATCGAGACGAAGCTGATCACGACCGAGGACCCGATCGAGTACGACATCGACGGCCTCATCCAGGTCCCGGTCAACCCGGACATCGACGTGACCTTCGCCACGGTCCTCCGCGCCATCCTCCGGCACGACCCGGACAAGATCCTCGTCGGCGAGATCCGGGACTACGAGACGGCCGAGATCGCCGTGCAGTCCGCCCTCACCGGCCACCTCGTCTTCAGCACGCTGCACACGAACGACGCCCCCTCGGCCATCACGCGGCTGCGGGACATGGGCGTCCCGTCGTTCCTCATCACGGCCACCGTCGAGGCGGTGCTCGCCCAGCGGCTCGTCCGCAAGATCTGCACGGAGTGCCGAACCGAGTTCGAGCCGAGCGACGAACTGCTGATGGAACTGCAGCTGCCGATCGAGCAGGCCCGGCAGTACTCCTTTTACTACGGCCGCGGCTGTGCCCGTTGCAACAACTCCGGCTACAAGGGCCGCACCGGCATCTACGAGTTGATGACCGTCACCGACGACATCCGCGACATGGTCGCCGCGGACGCCAACGTGGACGACATCCGGAACTTCGCCCGCACCCAGGGGATGACGACGCTCCGCGAGGCGGGGCTGAAGCTGATCTTCGACGGCGAGACGACCATCGACGAGGTCGTCCGCGAGACCGTCATGGAGGACCTCGACTGACGCGGAGGTCAGGAGTCGAACCCAGGAGTCAGGAGTCAGACACCAGGCACCAGACGAGCACGGACCAGACACCACTCACTCTGCCAATTTCGAGTGAACGCCGCGTCCGCGGCCTTGAGCAACGGCGTCTCGAACGCCATGTAGACAGACCAGACACCAGACGACAAGCCGTCACGGAACGCCCGGAGAGCAGCGATGCCGGTCTACCAGTACGAGGCCATGGACAACACGGGCCTCGAGATCAAGGACACGATCGAGGCGCCGAACGAGGACGAGGCGCAGGCGAAAATCCGCGAGAAGGGATTCTTCGTCACCAAGATCGCCGAGAAGGGCCGGGGCGAGAAGGCCAAGAAGGGCCAGGACCAGAAGAAGCGTCGGAAGAAGACGACGTTCGCCATCGGCGGCGTGGGGGCCAAGAAGCTCACCACGTTCACCCGGCAGCTCTCCACGCTGCAGGACGCCGGTCTCCCGATCCTCCGCAGCCTGCGTATTCTCGAAGGGCAGTCCAAACCGGGGCCGCTGAAGAACGCCCTCATCGGCGTCATCGAGGACATCGAGTCCGGGGCGACCCTCTCCGAGGCGATGGCCAAGCAGCCCAAGGCCTTCGACGACCTCTACGTCAACATGGTCAAGGCGGGCGAGGCGGGCGGTGCGCTCGAGATCATCCTCCGCAGGCTCGCGGAGTTCAAAGAGCGGGCCCAGTCGCTGAAGCGCAAGGTCCAGGGGGCCATGATCTACCCGTGTGCGGTCATCACCGTCGCCACGCTGATCGTGACCTTCATCATGATCTACATCATTCCGAAGTTCAAGAAGATCTTCGAGGGCTTCGGGACCGACCTGCCGGCCATCACCGAGTGGCTCATCTTCTGCAGCGACTTCGTCGGCAAGTACTGGTACCTCATCCCCATGGTGCCGGTCGCCGCGTGGCTGTCACTGAAGATCATCGCCAAGAACAAGACGGGGGCGTACGTCATCGACCTCCTGTCACTGAAGATCCCCTTACTGGGGGCCATCATCCGCAAGTCGATCATCGCGAGAACGTGTCGAACGTTGGGCACACTGTTAGCCTCGGGCGTACCCATTCTCGAGTCGTTGACCATTGCGAGAGACACGGCAGGCAACGCCGTGTTCAAGGACGCCTTCGACACCATCTACGCGGCCATCCGCGAGGGCGAGTCGATGGCGATCCCCTTGAAGGAGACCGGCATCGTGGACGACATGGTCGTCAACATGGTCGACGTGGGCGAGGAGACCGGTGCGCTCGACCAGATGCTGTACAAGGTGGCCGACGTCTACGACGAGGAGGTGTCCGTCCTCGTCGAGGGCCTCATCAACATGCTCGAACCGCTGATGGTCGTGGTCCTCGGCCTGATCGTGGGCTTCATCGTGATCGCCCTGTTCATGCCGCTGATCAAGCTCCTCAACGACCTCAGCTGACGACTCTCGTCGCCTGCGGGCGGCCGACTCCGAACCTCGAACGACTCGACCAACCGTCCCTCTCCCGGGTCCGGGAGCAGGGTTCCCGCTGACGGAGTATCGAAACCATGCGAACCACACGCGCTCGAACGACCGACACGCGACCCGCAAGACGGGGCTTCACGATCGTCGAACTGCTGGTGACGATCTCGATCATCGCCATCCTGATGAGCCTCCTCGTCGTGGCCGTCAGCGGCGGGTTCGGCAGCGCTTCGTTCGCCCAGGTGCGAACCGAGATCTCGAACTTCGACGCGGCAATCGCCGACTTCAAGGTTCAGTACGGCACCGAGCCGCCCAGCTCGATCACGATTCCCGAGGACGGAGCCTCTTGGACTCCGGACGCCAGGTCCAAGATTCGGTCGGTCTTCGGGACGAAGGTCGACTTCACGGCGCCCTTTGACCTCAACGGCGACGGCGACACGTCCGACACCCACGTGCTGAACGGGGAGCAGTGCCTGCTCTTCTTCCTAGGCGGTCCCCTCAGAAGCGACGGAGCGCCGTACGGCTTCTCGAAGAATCCGCGGACCCCGTTCGAGACCACGAGCGGTGGCAACCGCGCCGGTCCGTTCTTCGAGATCGACGTCTCCCGCGTCGTCGTCGACACGGCCGGGCAGTACCCGCACTACGAGGCCCCGAACGACTACGGCCGCTATCTCTACGTTCACAGCGACGAGTACTCCCCGTCCGTCAAGGCGTACTTGCAGACCGCCTCCACGTACTGGCAGCCGAAGTCCTTCCAGATCATCTGCTCGGGACCTGACCGCAACTACGGCGCCACGTTGAACCCGGTGTACGACCCGGACAACTCGGACGCCTTGGACGAGGCGGACCGGGACAACGTCACGAACTTCTCGAACGGCCGGCTCGGCAACTGAGCCGTCGATCAGGAACACGAGCCTCATGCGTCACCACGTCCACGACAACCCGTCGCCCCCACGAACCCGCCGGGGGGGCTTCACGATGATCGAACTGCTCGTCGTGATCGCGATCATGGTCATCCTGGTCGGGATCTCGGTCGCACTCGTCGTCGGAGCGGGCGGCACGGCCCGCGAGGAGGCGACCCGCGGCACCATCGAGAAGATCCGCGCCCAGGTACAGTCCCGCCGCGACGCCCTCGACCGATCGATCACGAAGGGGCCACTCGCCGCCCAGGTCCGTACGCTCGCCGCCAGTGGCGGGGTGACCGAGGAGGTCGCCCGCATCCGGGTCCGGAAGGACCAGTACAAGAGGGCCTTCCCCTTCGACTGGGTGGAGGCCCAGGCGCTCGGGCTGGGGACGTACGCGGGGGACGAGATCGCCCGGAACACGACCTCCGACGCCGACAACGCCGAGGTGCTGTACTGGACCGTGCTCAACGGCGGGACGTTCGGGGCCGCGTCGGTCGGCGACGACACCTTCACCGCCAACGAGGTCGGCGACACGGACAGCGACGGCAACCTCGAGTTCCTCGACGGCTGGGGCACGCCCATCCGCTTCTACCGCTGGCCCACCCGGCTCGTCCGACCCGACGGGACAAACGTCAACCTGACCGCCGCCGAACTCCTCTGGGACTCGGTCACCACGGCCAACGCGGGCTCGGATCCGGACGACCCCAAGGGAAAGTTGACCGTCCTCGTCAACGAGACGAACTACCACACGCCGAACACTTACCACCAGCCGCTGATCGTCTCGGCCGGGGCCGACTTGGACTTCGGTCTGTACGCCCCGAACGACACGGCGAACTTCGGCCACCTCGCCCAGCCCGAGCCGACGGTGCTCGGCGACCCGGGCAACTCGGCGCTCAACGACAACTTCACCAACCTCCAGTCGGGGGGCAACTGACGTGAACCGATCCCCGCACGAACCGGGACGCCACGGCTTCACGCTGGTCGAGTTGCTGATCTCGATCGCGATCTTCGTCGTGCTGGCCGGCATGGCGATCGGCGTGGCCCGGGTCACGTTCGACGCCGAGCGGCTGCGGAACGGGTCGCAGCAGGTGCACTCCTACCTCGGCGGCGCCCGCGACCGGGCCGTCTACGCGGACGCCCCCCGCGGCGTCCGCTTCTACGTGAACCCCGACCTCACCGAGGGAACGAAGCTCGCCGTCACCAGCATGGTCTACGTGCAACAGCTCGAGGCCGAGGAGGGCGTGGGCGACTTCGGTGCCGGGAGTCAGACGGACTTCACGCCGGAGGCGGCCTTCGTGACGGTGCTGCAAGGACTCCAGGCGCGGGGGCTGCTGACGATCGGCACGGTCCGCATCCGGCTCGCGAACACGGCCGGGTCGGGCGGCAGCCTCGACTCGAACAACGCCACCTGGTACCCGGCCACCGTCCCGGACATGACGGTCAGCACGACGATCACGCTGCTCTCCGAGTACCCGAACGCCGGGGCGGCCGACGTGCGGTTCGCGATCGAACTCGCCAACGACGTCCTGCCCGGGGCCGAGCCGGTCACGCTGCCGCGGAACATCATGGTCCACCTGGACAACGGCACGACCAGCAAGCTGCCCTACTCGCAGGCGGCCATCTCGGCGGCCGGCTACTTCGACGTCCTCTTCTCCCCCCGCGGCACGGTCACCGGGGGCGCGGCCCAGCAGGGGATCGTGCACCTCGTCGTCTGCGACGTCGAGGACTACACGGCCGGCCGTGTCTCGACGTACTTCGCGTCTCCCTCGCAAGCCGGGTTCGACGGGGTCGAGGGGGGCATGCGGATCGTCTCGGTCTTCACCCGCACCGGGCAGACGGTCGCCAACGAACTCGACCCGACGCAACCATTCCTGTACGCCCTGACCGGCGAGGTGAGCGAGGAATGAGAGCCCTCCCCCGAACCACCGCCGTCCCGACCGCTCGCCGCGGTGTCACGCTGACCGAGGTGCTCGTCTCGCTGGGCATCTTCGGCATCGGCGTCGTCTCGCTGGCCACGCTGTTCCCGCTCTCCGTACTGCGAACCGTGCAGGCGACCACGCTCACCAAGGCGACTCAGCTCCGGTACAACGCCGAGGGCCTGATCGAGGCCTTCCCGCAGATTGTCCACGACCCGGACAACGACGGGAACGTGCAGGAGCACCGCAGCGAGTCCTACGTCGTCGATCCGACCGGCTTCGCGGAGTTCGGCGGCGGCGTGCAGTTCTACGGGCACGACGACGCCGGCATCAGCGCGGCCGGCACGCGGGCCCGCTACGGGTCGATCGTGCAGGCGACCGCCGACTTCCCGACCGCTCGCGACCTCGTGAACCTGCCCGACAGCTTCGTCGACTACTTCGACAAGGTGCCGGTCGCGGCGACGACGACGACCGTCGATCTCGCCTCGGCCGCCGACGTCGGAGCTCTGGCCGCCGGCGACCGCTGCATCCTGTTCCATCCGGACGGCCGCCGCAGCGAGGTCCGCACGGTGAACGGGATCGCCGGAGCACAGATCGACTGGCTGACGCCGCTCGACTTCACCCCGGAACGGGTCATCGGCCAGGCCGAGGAGGCTCGCTTCTCGTGGATGCTGACCGTCCGCAAGTCGACCAACGGCGACGCTTCGGTCAACGTGGCCGTCTTCTTCAACCGCAAGTTGTCGCGGGAGGAGGAGCAGGTCTACCAGATCGCCGGGACACAGGAGATCCAGGTGGCCGTGGCGGCCGGGGCGACCGAGCCGAACGTGAAGGCGGGTGGCTACATGCTCGACGCCCAGAACCTGCTCTGGTACCGCATCCAGCGGGTCGGGGACACGGTCGGCAACACGCTCAACCTGACCCTCGCCGAGCCGCTGTCCCAACCGACCGCCGCGGCGGTCTTCCCGGAGCGGATCGTCGACGTGTACCCGATCGGGAGCTTCAGCGAACCATGATGCGACGACTCCCCGACGCCCGTCCTGCCCGCACCGGCTTCACGTTGGTCGAGATGCTCGTCTCCGTGGCGATCGTCTCGCTGATGATGGTGCTGTTCGCCCAGGTGTTCGCCCTGTCGGCCCGGTCCGTCGGCACGCAGAAGGGGATCGCCCGCAACGACCAACGCAGCCGCGTGCTGCTCAACGTCCTCCGCGGCGACCTCGACAACCGCACCTTCCAGACGATCCTGCCCTTCGGCGTGAACGAGATGGACGGCGACATCGTGGACGCTTCCTCGAACCCGCTCCCGGAGTTCGCCTTCGCCAACCGCCGCGGCTACTTCTACGTCTCGGAGAACGACCTGGCGAGCGACGTCGACGACGTGCTCCAGTTCACGATCGCGATCGACGAGTCCGAGAACGACCTCCTCTTCGGGACGGCGGCGGTGCTGGACCTGGACGGCGACGGCGATCCGACGACGCCCAACCTGAACCAGCCGGACTGGGACGACGGGTCGATCGCGAACGTGGGCAGCTCCCGCTTCGCCGAGGTCTGCTACTTCGTCCGGAACGGCGTGTTGTACCGCCGGGTGATGTTGCTTCGGGACCCGCTCGACTCGTCCTTCGACGCCAATCCGACTGGCTGGAACGCGGCCGCCCACACCGGGTCGTTCTACGCCGACTTCGACTACTCGGCCCACTACGACACGACCGACGGAGCCGCGCGGTTCCACGACCTCAACTGGCTCGACAACGCCTCGACCAACACGAACTCGCTCGGCGTGCCCCGGTTCCGGTTCGGCCACGACCACGCGACCGGCTACCCGCGAGAGTTCGCGAACCCGGCCGTCCCCAGCGTCGACGGTTTCATCGGCCGGTACACGCACAGCGAGACCTCGGACGTGACGTTCGAGTACCCCGACGCGCTGGGGGGCACGGTTCCCAACCCGAACGACCGCAGCGACCTGACCGGGGTGACGTTCCCGGCCGGCAGCCGCGTCGGCGAGGACATCCTCATGCAGAACGTGCACGCGTTCGACGTCAAGGTCTGGGACGACGCGTCCGGTGGCGGCATCGACAGCTGGCGCGACGTCGGCCACGGCGGGGTCGGCACCTACGGGGTCCCGGCCGCGAGCGCGGACTACGGCCCCTCGAGCGTGAACGCCAACAACCGCGTGTTCGACACCTGGCACCCGTCGCTGACGAACGCCCCGCCCTACCGGCCGTCGCCGCTCGGTGCGGACGGAGCTCCGGGCCAGCAGGGCGTGGACGACGACGGGGACGGGACGACGGACAACGGGAGCGAGTACCTCTGGATCGGCAGCGACGACGTGCCGCCGCTGCGGGCGATCCAGATCACGGTCCGCTTCTTCGACAACAAGTCCGGACAGATGCGTCAGGCGACGGTCCGGCACGCGTTGTTCTCGAACCGCAACGACTGATCTTCGTACCCGGTGCCGATCGGTGCCGTCTTCATTCCCTCGGGCCGTGTCGGGCCGCGGCCGGTCATCCGAGAGAGTCGTCATGAACCAGAAACACCGCCGCACGAGTCGCCGTCGTCGCGCCGTGCTCCGCCGCGAGTGCGAGACGCGGGCCGTCCTTCGCCGGGACGAGCTCGACGAGAGCCGCGAGGGCTCGACGCTGGTCGTCGTGATCAGCCTGCTGGCCCTGCTGTCGGTGCTCGGCATCACGATCAACCTGTACGTCTCGCAGGAGGTGGCGAACTCCGAGTACATGGCCGAGGCGGCCAAGGTGCGTGACGAGTCGGGCCTCGACCCGGACGCCCTGTTCGACTTCGGCGTCGAGCAGGTGATCCTCGGCGCGGGGGACGACTTCCCGCAGTCCGCCCTGCACGGCGGCCGATACGCGTTGCTCGCCGACCTCTTCGGCCGGGACCACCGCCCGTTCAACGGCCGCGGCGTGAACGTCGTCGACCTCGACGGCGACGGCGTCCCCGAGGTCGACCAGAACTACAACGGCCTCGCCGACGACGGCACCGCCGGCGAGCCGGACAACCGGTTCCTGCTGAAGCTGAACTACTCCGCGGCCGCGAACGGCGGCCTCTCCGACCAGGCGTCGACCGGCATCGGCAACGTCACCAGCCCGGACGCCGACTACACCGCCCCGGACCTGAACGCCGCCTGGCTGACCTACGAGAGCTGGGGCCTCGACGACGCCGGGCAGCCGGTCCGCGTGGTGAAGCCGGCCTACGGCATGCAGCAGTACCTCCGCAACTCCGGCGGCGGGTACGCACCCGTCCGCTTCCCGGACGCGACCTCGTTGATGAACGACGGCACGCCGATCTCGAGCCTCGTGCTGCACCCGCACCGGGACCACGTCGTCGCCGGGAACCCGGGCGTGCTGCGGTTCATTCGGCCGGGCGACACGGAGGACCTCAACAACAACGGCACGCTCGACGCGGGCGAGGACCTCGACGGCGACGGGTTCGTCACGAGTGCCCACCCGAACCCGTACCCGTTCGCCGACGCGGCCCGCAGCTACGGCGTGTGGAACATGGAGACGGCGTGGCGTGGCGGCGGCGGCACCGGGTTCGACTACTCGGCCGGCGACTGGCTGTTCCCCCCCGCCGGCGTGAACCCGAACCGGCTGTTCTTCAAGGTGACGACCGACAACGGCTCCAGCGACCCGGCGACCGAGCCGACCTGGGGCGCCTACTCGCCCGGCAACACGTTCGCCGACGGCGCCCTCGTGTGGACCGCCTTCAAGTACCCCGAGTACGACTTCGGCGGGGACGCGGACGGCAACGGCCTCTCCGACTCGATCCCGCTCGACCTCGGCTTCCCCGTCCAGGAGCGGGGCGACAAGACGCTGTTCGTCCCGATCTTCTACTTCAAGATCGAGGACGCCGACGCGCTCGGCAACGTGAACGTCCACTCGAACTACGCCGGCAACGCGAACCCGGACGAGATAGCCGTCTTCGGTTCGATCCTCGACCCGGCCGCCGCTCCCAACCGCGTGAACCGGTTCGTCACCGAGTCGAACCAGGGCCTGACCCCGTTTGAGGTGAACCTCGGCTGGATTCTGAACGCCGACCCCAGCGACGTGGACGACGGCTTCGCGGCGGGCGACTTCGACCGGCTGAACGTCCTCTTCAGCCAGACGTTCGGCAGCGGAACCGGCTGGCAGGAACTCTCGAACGTCGAGCTGTTCACGCTGATGACGGGCATCGTCCACACCGACTCCGGCGGCAACGTGGAGGAACTCGTCGCCGGCAGGTACGGCGAGGTCAACCAGATGCTGCAGGCGTGGCAGAACGTCGCCGCCGGCGCGGACGGCTTCCCCAAGGCGGGGCTGTCCAACGCGGACGACGACGGGAACGAACGGTTCGGCGAGCAGGTCCTCTCCGGCCGGCAGGCGAGCGCGAACTACCAGCCCGGGCAGTGGGTCGTCGCCACGGTGACCGACGGGGCCGTCTCGCCGACCGTGCTGCTGGCCTGCGTCTCCGCCGGTCAGACGAGCAACGACAACATCCCGATGGTCTCGAGCGTCGAGTCGGGGGCGATCGTCAACGAGATCGGCGGCGGGGCGACCGTGCAGTGGATGATCTTCGACACGCCACTCTACTCGTTCGGCGACCCCTACGACATTCGCGGCTCCGGCTACCGCAACTACCGCGTCGGGATGACGCACGCGACGTTCGGCACGCCGGCCGCGCCGGGCAAGTCGCTCATCTTCGAGGACGCCACGCCGACCGTGTTCCAGTCGTTCTCGAACTACGGCACGTACACGTTCAACAAGCGGTTCCGCGAAGGCGTGATCGACGCGGCCGAGTACGAGCCGTGGTACCTGGCCCGCGTGCACTCGGGGAACCCGTTCTTCGACGACCCGGGCGAGCTGTTCACGACCGACGGCAACCTCGACGGCAGCAACCCGAACGACGCGGTGTTCACCGCGGCCGACGCTGCCTTCCTGCGGTACTCGAAGGCCGTGCTCGACTCGCGGGGGACGACCTCCCGGCTCGCCAAGCTGATGGCCTGGAACCTCGTCCTCAACGAGCGGGCCGAGGAGATTCGCAAGCGGCTCACGCCGGTCAGCTGGGACCTCCGCACGCGGGGCACGCTCGGCCGCGACGGCAGCGAGGCGAACACCTACCGCGGCTGGGAGTACGGTGCGGCCGGCGAGTTCCCGCCCGAGTTCTCCGACGGGTCGGTCACCGTCGCCCGCGGCGCGGCGAACTACCCGTTCCGCGAGGCGACCCGGCGGCTGATCCGCGACACGAACGACGGCAACCAGGGGGCGAACGTCCCGCTGCAGGACGTGGTCCAGCGACTGCTCAGCCTGAACCACGTCGTCGATCTCGTCGGGCCGGGCAACGACGGCATCTGGGGCACAGGAGACGACGACGCGACCGAGGGACCGAACGAACGGCCGTTCTTCCGCCGACTCACGTCGCACCCGACCTTCGTCCCGAACACGGCGATCGGCACGCTCGCTCTCGGGTCGATGACGACCTTGCAGCGGCAGGAGCACGAGGCCCGTCGCGACCGGCAGAAGCTGGCCCGCGACGTCTACATGCTGCTCTACACCATCGGCGGCGGCTGGGACGGCGTGAACTACGCCGGTACCGACAACAGCGACCTCGGGAGCGGCGTCCGCAACCTCTACAACGACGACCAGCTCGAGGAGATGGCCCGCTTCGCCGTCAACTTCGTCGACCAGCTCGACCCCGACGACGTGATCACGAAGTTCGAGTACGACACCAACCCGAACAACGGCTGGGACCTGGACGACAACCCCTACGGAGCCGTCGAGATCACCCCGGACCGGGCCGTGGTGTTCGGTGTCGAGCGACAGAGCCTGACCTTCAGCGAGGCGCTCGTCGTCGTCGCCGATCTGGCCGACAACGGCGGGTCCGCGGTCGATCATCCGCGAACGGAGTGGAACGACCAACTGGCGTTGCGGGACTGGACGTTCCTCGAACTCCGCAACGCGTCCGCCACGCCGGCCAGCTTCGAGAACGAGGCTTGGAAGATCGTCGTCCAGCCGCTCGACAAGGATCCGATGGCCACGACCGTCAACGCGCGCCACCTGATCCCGCGGAGCGGTGCCGGTTCGGTCGGCGGCGGGGCGCTGTTCACCATCGGCACGGCGGGTGACGGGGACCTGATGGACGGCGGGAACGTCGCCCCGACCCGCATGCGGATCGACCGGACCGACCCACGGGACGGCGACTTCACCGACCCGGAGGACTTCCGGATCCCGAGCGCCGCCCTCGGCTCGTTCGACCTCGACCTGATCGACCCGAACCACGAGGGGCGGTTCCGTCTGCACGACTCGACGACGGAGGCCGGCGTCGACCGGGTCGATCCACCGATCGGGACGACGAACGGCGTCGAGCAGGGAACGAAGTTACCCAACGACACGAACAAGGGGGACTTCCTCAGTCTCGACGACGCGATGGACGCGGTCTCGGCCCAGCCGGGCGTGGAGTTCGTCCTCATGCGGCGAGCCCATCCGTACCGCACGCCGCCGGTCGAGCCGACGGACACGAACGCCGCCACCTACGGACCGCAGTCCGCGGACAACCCGTGGATCGAGGTCGACCGAATCACGACCGACGTCAAGGGGTTCGACCAGCTGGACGGCAGTCTCGCGGACACGGCTTCGTTGACGCAGGTCGACAACAACCTGGTCACTCTCCAGTCGTCAGCGCGGTCCGAGCCGTTCGTCCGCGACGAGGATCGCGCGACCAACGGAGCGTACGCCGCCACGGCGACCGTCAAGAACTCGATCGGCGCGGTCAACAAGGTCACGACCGACAACCTCGGCGGGACGTTCGGCGTGCGGCAGTTCCACCCGGACCGCGACTTCACGTCGCCGGTCGACCTGTTCCTGGTTCCGCTGTTCGGCCCGCACGACGTGACCCACGGCGAGCGGGGCATGACGAACGTCGTCGACGGCTTCCCGCGGCAGGCGTATCCGAATCTCGCCGGAGCCGCCAAGTTCCTGAAACCGGTGGCCGAGGGAGCCTACGGGACCGACGGCCGCCCGGGCGTGGGCGGCACCGACGACAACACCGACTCGCAGATCGACGACTGGCGCGAGCGGCAGGAACTCCCGGGCGACAACGAGCCGAACCCCGATCCGTCGGTTCTCGGCGGGGCCGGCGACGGCACGTGGAAGTACGACAACCGCTGGTACCGACTGCTCGGCTTCGTCGAGACGCCGTCCGCTCTCCTGAACGTGACGAACCCGACGGTCGACCAGGCGACCTACCGTCTGCCGGGCCGGATCAACTGGAACACGCTGCGGTACCCGGAGGTGCTTGCGGCGCTCGTCGACGACGAGGGGGCCGTCGATCCGGCGACCGGCTTCGCGGCCCTGGACCCCAGCGGAGCGAAACAGACCGGCTACCTCGCCGACCGCTATGAGGGGGCCGGCGTTCGCGACTGGTGGATCGACTTCCTCAAGTCCCGCGACGGCATCGACCCGGTGACCGGCCTCGTGCTGCCCGGCATGCCGGGCGGGCGGCCGTTCCGATCGACGAGCTTTCTGCGGGGCGAGCAGGGGAGCCCGCAGGGCATCGAGCAGACGATGCTCCGCGGCCTGTGGACCGACCTGTACGACGACACGACCGGCATCGAGGTGGACAGCCCGCTCGTGCGGACGAACGTCCTCACGCGGCGACTGCTGGAGCTCGGCACGCCGAACGAGCGGTATGGAGCCAACCCGCCCGCGACCACCTACAACGACACGGCCGGCCACGCGGTCGATCCCGAGACTCGGCACCGGCTGCTGAGCAAGGTCTGGAACAACTCCACCACCCGCAGCAACGTCGTCTTCCTGCACGTGCAGATCGACTTCCACCAGGTGGGGAACGGCGGGACGGCGGCGAACCCCGCCTACCGCATCGGCGGCAAGCTGACCGACATGCCCAGCCATCGGGGCTTCTTCGTCATCGACCGGTCGCGGGCGTTCGAGCTGCTGCGGCCGGAGCACTTCCGGGCGGCCGCGGCCACCTCGCCTTACAGCTTCAAGAGGGTCGGCGACCCGCAGTTGGGTGCCGGCGAGGAGGGCTTCGACTTCCGCGACCTGATCCTGTACCGCGAGGTCTTGGAGTAGCCCGACCGAGTTGGGGGGAAATCCCCGGAAATCGTGACGTAACCGGTGGATCCGGAATCGGACGTTGCGTTCTGATGGTAGGGTGAGGTCCGTCCGTCATCGCTCACCCTCGACGTTGCAGGCGCGACTCGCTGCAAGCTGTTGAAGTGTCGGCTCTTGCAGAGAGTGCCCTGCATTCGCGGGCGATCGAATCCCGCCCTCTCATTCCTCTGGGTCGTCCACTCGAGACTGGTTCCCAACGGAGACGCACCGTGAAGACTCAACGCACACCTTGGTTCCGTCGGCGTGGATTCACGCTGATCGAGTTGCTCGTGGTGATCTCGATCATCGCGACGCTGATCTCGCTGATCACCCCCGCCGTTCAGAGCGCCCGTGCCGCCGCCCGGCGTGCCCAGTGTCTGAACAACGTGCACAACCTGGGGATCGCGTTCCACAACGAGATCACCGGGAGCGGCGGGAAGATGCCCTACGCCCGGAACACGATCGACGGCTCGACGTTCGAGCAGGCCGTCAGTGGCTGGCCAGTCTCCCTCCTCGAGAGCGTGGACAACCAGGCCCTCGCCCGTGAACTGCGTGCCCAGGCGCAGGCCGGGAACGACGCCTTCGCCAACGTTCAGGGCATTTCGGTGCCGGTCTTCCAGTGCCCGGACGACCAGAACGCCTTCCAGACGAACTTCGGTCTCAGCTACGTCGTCAACGGCGGGTACATCGCCGACGCCACGGCGAGCCAGAGTCCGTTCGACACCACGGCCGGCCACACCGCCACCGGAACCGGGGCCTACATCACCGGTGTCTCGGGGTACGCCACGGGCGTCATGTTCCAGAAGCAGGCGACGGGCGACCGCCGGATCACGCTCGACTCGATCTCGCAGGGTGACGGTGTCACGACGACGGTTCTCCTCTCGGAGAACCTCGACACCGGTGTCTTCAGCTCTTCGACCGCGACCGCCGGGACCGGTGTGTCGGCCAACGCTCCCGACATGCGACGACTCGTCTTCGGTGTTGGTCTCGACGCCAGCCCGGACGGTGGCAGCACGTTCCTCAGCGTTCTCGAGGGGGCCGGCAACCTCGACGTCTCCGGTGCGGCCAACATCGGGAACTCGAGGATCAACGCCGACCTCGCCGGGGCCCACCAACGGCCCTCGTCCAACCACAGCGGCACGGTCCACTTCCTGATGTGCGACGGCTCCGCCAAGGCGGTCAGCGAGGACGTGGACGTCCGCGTCTACATGCAGGCCCTCACGCCCAACGGCCAGCGGAACGGCGAGGACCTCCAGAACCCCGACGACTTCTGATCGTCGGCACTCGTCTCACGACACTCGAACGGCACGGTCGCGACGCGGCCGTGCCGTTTCCCGTACGATGACCCCATGAGCGAGGACATTCGGCGAGCGATCGCCACCGAGGCCGCACGACTGCTCCTGCGACGGAAGGAGAGCAACCACGCGGCCGCCCGCAAACGAGCGGCCCGTTGGCTCTCCCGCCGCCGCGTCCACCGGGACGACATGCCCTCCCGCAAGGAGATCGACGACCAGTTCGACCTCCTCGCCGGCCTCGACTCGGCCGAGCACCAACAGGCGCGACTGCGGGAGTGGCAACTGCTCGCGGTCGAGCTGGGAACGGCACTCGCCGAGTTCACGCCCGACTTCCACGGCCCGGTCGTCGACGGGCCGTACGTTCCGGGAGCCGAGATTCGCGTCACGGTGGAAGCCGACGCGTTCGACTCCGTCGTTGCTTCACTGCGGTCGGTCGCCCTCGTGGACCGGCTCGACCTGTCGGAGCCGTCGGTCGTCCGCTGCCGGTTTCGTCGTTCCCCCGTTCTCGTCGGCGTGAACGACGAGCCGGACGACGCGATCGACTTGGCAACGCTACGAGCGCTGACGGCACCGGCGGACCTGCCGGACGAGTCCTTCGAGTCGGTCACGTCCGACGAGCCGGAGATCGACTACGACCACCTCGAGCATCTGCTTGCGCGGCTCGAGGACGTGCGGCTGCCGTCCGACCGACACCCCGAGGGGGACGCGCTCTACCACGCACTGCAGGTGTTCGAACTGGGGCGAGCCGAGCGGCCGTGGGACGAGGAGTTCCTCGTCGCCTGTCTCGTCCACGACGCGGGTCTCGCCGTCGATCCCCGGCTGGGGACCGACGCGACACTCGAGGCGCTGGAGGGACTGGTCACGCCGCGGGTGCTGTCGCTCGTGGCCGGGTTGCCGCGGATCGAACGGGCGCTGCAGGCCGGGCGGATCCCGAAGTCGCTGCGGCAGTCCGGCGAGGCGGACGACCTGCTGCTGCTCGCGCGGTGCGACCGCGACGGCCGGGTGCCGGGCCGGGAGACGTGCACGCTGGACGAGGCGATCGCGTACCTCGTCGATCTCGGGGCCGCGTGCGATTGGAAAGAAGACGCGGACGCCGGCCGTCAGGCGGACTTCGCGTGAATCTGCTTCCAGACGTCGCTGGGAATCCGCTTTGCCAGCCGCTTCTTGCCGCGGGACGCCGTGTTCTTGTGGAGCATTCCGCGGGCGGCCTCCTGGTCGAGCCGCTTCACGACGCTCTTCCAAACGGGGCCGATCGTCGCGGCGTCGTTCGACTCGAGCGACTCGCGGAACTTCCGCAGCAGCGTTCGCAGGGAGGAACGGCGGGAACGGTTGCGGAGACGACGGACTTGGCTCTTGCGAAGAGCCTTCTTGGCACTGGGTGTACTCGGCATGGCAGACTCGCTCGCGATTCGGAAACCGGACGACTTCCGCGAGATGACACGTCCCGCGGGCGAATCGAGGAGTCTACCGGGCCCGGAGACGGGGTTCCAGCCTGACGACGGTCGAATCCACGTCCCGTCCGGTATCGGGCCGAAGTCCGTCTTGTGACGTTGCCGATATCGTGCTATTGGGACCGTCCATTCCAACCGGTCCCGGGTGTTTCGACCCCAGCCACGACCGGTTCGACGTCGAACGTCCCGCCTTGAACACGTTGGAGCCCGGCATGGACGCCGGACGAAACCGACGCGGCCACCGCGTCCTGATCGCCCTCGCGCTGGTCCCGTTCGGGACCGCGGTCGCGGCCCACCTGCTCGGGTCCACCGCCCAGTCCGCCGCCGTCCGACGCGACGTGCCGCCGGTCGTCTTCGACCAGTACCTCGTCGATCTCGGCAAGGTCGAGGACCAGAACCTCGTCTACGGCTGGTTCCGCTTCCACAACGTGGGCGACCAGACGGTCCGCGTCGTCGGCCTGCACCCCAGTTGCGGCTGCCTGAACCCGCAGCTCGACAAGTTCGAGTACCGCCCCGGCGAGACTGGTGAGTTCTACGTCCGCGTGCGAACCGCGAACGAGACGCCCGGCCGCCACGAGTACACGGTCGGCTTCGAGTACGAGACCGACGCGCCGCCCGGTTCGCCGACGAGGGGTACGGAAACCGTCTCCTTCAAGGTGACGCTGCCAGAACGCAAGGTGTCGATCGAGCCGAAGGCCCTCGCCTTCTACCAGCTCGACGGCAACGCGACCGAACAGCAATTCGTCGTTCGCGACTACCGGCCGGAGAAGCTCCAGGTGCTTCGCGCGCTGTGCGAGTCCGACCTCGTCGACGTCACGCTGGAAGACCACGTCGATCACGCTGACCACCGCAGCCAAGTTGTCCAAGTCCGTGTCCGCGGAGACGTCCCCGCCGGCCGGCACCACGAGACAGTCGAGATGCACACCAATGACGCAACCCACGCCGTCCTGCGCGTCCCCTTGCTGATCCTGGGGCCGGAGGAGGGTGTCCGACCGGTGGGAGGAGAACGCCCGGCCCCCTAGGCCTCGAGCGGACCGAACACCGGAAAGTGCAGGGGCTTCCGTCAGGCGGCCGGCACGACCACCACGCGGGCTCCCCCGCTTCCGAACCACACCGGCACAAATGTTGCCGAGACCATAGACGCAAGTGCCCACGATGGGCACACGCCGGTCCAGGTGTAGGTCAAGGAGCCCGACCATGAGCCCTGTTGCCCCGCTGACGTTGTTTCTCGTCGTCAACCCGGCGGTCGAGATTCGCGAACTCGAAGTCGCCATGCTGGAGACGAACACCGTCCGGCAACCCGACGGCTCGGTTCGCTTCCAGCAGATCGTCGCCTGGGACGAGGCCCGCGACGAGGCGAACCGCAAGGTGGCCATCGACCGTGGCTACAAGGTCGTGAAGGACGGCTACCCCGCCGTCCACGTCTACGGCGACCAGTTCCGCGTCGTCTGGTGGAGCGGACCCAACAAGGTCTACGTCCTCAACTCGAAGACGCACCTCGTCACCGAGACCCCCTTCGACCGCGAGGCCAAGTTTCGCGAGTACGGCGGCTGGTTCCGCCCCTGCTGGTAGCGGACTCGCGCGAACTGCTTGGTCACTTGATACGATCCACGACGGCATGGGCTGCCTGGGGTCGCGATCATGGGACTGGACATTCTCGAACTCATTCTCAACGTCGAAGACGAATTCGACGTCGAGATTCGAGAGCGGGACTACGAAGCGTGCAACACCGTTGGCTCGCTGTACGCTCTGGTTGTCGCGCGACGCGGGCTCACCGCGCCGGGCTTCGGCCGCCAGTGTCCCTCGCAGCAGAGGTTCCTCGAACTTCGCCGCGAATTGGCCGAACGGTTCGGTGTTTCGCGTGAGCAGATTCGACCGAGCACACCGTTCCGCGATCTGCTCGGACAACCGCTGCGGGAAGAACGATGGCTCGCCTCCGGTGAGGCACTCGGACTCCGACTTCCGAAGTACGTCCTCCCCGAGCCCTGGTCCATCGCAGCCTACCTGTCGACCTTGATCGCGTTTCCGATTCTCTTGGCGGCATTCGCGTGGAGCGGCCAGTCGGTCCTGCTTGCGATCCCCGGTGTGATCGTGGTTGGCTTCGCATGGGCTGGGCTCATGACGATTCTTCCGAAGTCGGCACCGAGCAACTACACCTTACGGTCCATGACGTACGAATCGATGGAGGACGGCTCGAACGTCGCGGACAAGGGAGATGGGGAACGAGAGCGAATCTGGAATCGGCTGATCGAGGTCGTCAGCGAACAACTGTCCGTTCCCGTCGACGAGTTGAAGCATCACAGCCGCTTCGTCGAGGATCTTGGAGCCGGCTGAGTGGAGGCGTTGAACCACTCACTCACCGTCCTCTTCCGTCGTTGGACGGCCCTCGCCGCCGTCGCGCTCCTCCTGCTGACCTTCCGACTCTGGTTGCCGCAGACGGTCTTCCCGCGTGTGCCGCTGCTCGGGTGGGCGGTCGGCTGGAGCGACGGGGTCGATCTGCTCGCGTTCGGGACGATGCTCTGCGGGCTGTTGCTGACGGTCACGCCGCAGCGTGAGCGGTTCGGCTGGTGGGCGTTCGCGGTGGCCTTCGCCCTCTCCGTCGTCGCCGACCAGCATCGGCTGCAGCCCTGGGCCTACCAGTTCGCGATCCTCGCTGTCGTGTTCGGCTCGGCCGGCGACCGACGACAGGCGACGCTCGCCCGCTGGCTGGTGGTCGGTATCGTCTTCCACTCGGCCCACTCGAAGCTCGATCTCGCGTTCCTCGACGAGCAGGGTCGGACGCTGCTCCAGTCCCTCGTCAGCTTCGTCGGCGTCGATGCCAAGTGGTGGAGCGACGGCGCCTGGCGGAGCCTGGCCGTCGTCCTCCCCGTGGGGGAGCTGCTCGTCGCCGTCGGTCTTGCCGTCCCCCGCACGCGTCGCGTCGCCGCGTGGCTGCTGGTCGCGATG